>JBEKVA010000421.1:0-3752 GCA_049514475.1 Spirochaetia bacterium | reverse complement strand
GGAAAGAGATGGCGGGGAAAGCTGGAAAAAAGCGGGTTCTCGTGGTGGACGACGAGCCGCAGAACATTCTCATCGTGCGGGAAATACTCAAGGCTGACTACACCGTCATTGCCGCCACCGAAGGGGTAACAGCGCTTTCCCTCGCGCAATCCGAAAATCCTCCCGATCTCATCCTGCTCGATGTCATGATGCCAGGCATCGACGGGTACGAGGTGCTGCGTCGGCTGCGTGCGGACGCGCGGACGGCAGGATTGCCCGTGGTCATGCTGACGGGGAAGGGCGCAATCGACGACAAGATGAAAGGTTACGGTCTGGGCAGCTCGGACTATATTACAAAGCCGATCGACAGCGTGTTCCTGCTCGGCGTTGTCGGCGGGCTGTTGGGAAAGCCATAGCCGCACGCACTCCCGTGCCCGCGTGAGCCTGGCGGCTCACCCCTTCGGCTGGTAGCAGAGGAATACGTTCCCGTTCTTGAAGACCCGGGAGCTCACCAGCTTCAGGGGAAGCTTCTCATTCATGCCGTCAAACTGCGTCCTGCCCTTGCCCAGGGCCACGGGCACGATCACGAACTGGTATTCGTCGATGAGGCCTTCCTGCGCAAGCCGGGAAACAATGCTGCCGCTTCCCATGATCACGATGTCCCCGCCGGGCGCCTTCTTCAGCTTCCGCACTTCGGCAGCCGGGTCGCCCTTCAGCAGCCTCGTGTTGTTCCACGAGACCGTGTCCAGGGTCCGGGAAAACACGATCTTGGGCATCTCGTTCATTCCCTTGGCGACAATCGGGTCATTCTTGACAGCCATCGGTGTCGGCCAGTAGCCTGCCATCATTTCGTAGGTGATCCTGCCGAAAAGGAGCTCTCCCCCGCCGCTGCTGGCGTTGCCCTGGACAAAGGAAAGAAACTCGGGGTCCGCATTGTGGGCCCAGCTCATGTCCCCCTTCATGTCCACGAAGTAGCCATCAACGGTCGTGTTGTTGAAGACGATCACCCTCCGCATCGTGTTTTCCTTTCCCGCAGAGTATCGTCAGGATCGGATGCCGTGCGCCTCAGGCAATCACATTCACCCTCAGGGATCCCAGCGGCTGCTGCCGCGGCGCGATCTGGGTCTGGGCCGCTGACTGGGTCTGGTAGGCAAATGAGGCTGCCCGTGCCGTCGGCTGCTGCGGGTTGGACTGCAGCCTGGCAATCTGCAGGGCGGATGACTGCAGTGCTCCCGCGGCATCACCCGGAGAAGGTATGATCTGCAGCCCCGTCTTGATGGAGCCCTGGCCGCCAGAGAGGCTGCGTATGGATGCGGGTGCCTCGGCCTCTGGAGCCTGCCGAGGGGCCTGGAGGTTCTGCATGACCGATGCCGACATTATGGGAGAGCCGGAAGAAATCGAATTCACTGCCATGGTCTCAATGTACCGCCGGCTGCGGAATAAGGAAACAACTGCCGGCGCGCTCCAGGTTGTGTGGGCTATCGTACAGTTCCGGGCGGGTTGCTCGATTAATTTCTCCTGGTGCTATGGCTGCTGGGGCGTGTCAGCTCTTTCACCCTCGGCGGCTATCGGGGGCCGCACTGGCAGGCCTGCGCGGGCAGGCCGCCTCCCCTGCTATCGCGAATCCTGCAGGACCGACAGGAAGTTGCCCGCGGGGTCCTTGAACCAGGCAATGTCAGGCCCCATCCTCTGCGCAATGCCGCGGGCAATCCCCTTGGCATCGGTCTTTATTCCGTTGTCGTAATGCTCGAAGCGCACCCCCTTGTCTGCAAGCTCTGAAACCGCCGCATCGATGTCATCGACTTGGAAGTTCAGGATGGTGAACGCGGCAGGCTCGTGATTGCTTTTCCCAGGGTTCCATTGTAGAACGCCTTGGCCTTTGCCAGATCGTCCATCGAAAAGCCGCTGAACATGGACCGCGCCTTGAACATGTGTGCCCTCCTCTCTCTCGGTCTCAAATTTACCCACGAAAACGGCTGCCCTGAGGGTATAAACCGCCAATCGTGAGGGTTGATCGCGGCACGTTTCCTTCATTAACTTCTGCTGATGAAGCACGTATCCATACTCGTGCCCCGGGGAGCGGCCTCCGTGAGCTGCATCGAGGGATCCTTCATCCTGTTCACCAAGGCGAACGATTTCCTCGCTGGCAGGGGGGAAGCACCCCGGTTCGACGTCCAGCTTGTCGGGCTCACCCGCGAGCCGCAGGTCTACGACAGGCTTTTCACAATCACGCCCACGTGAGCCTGGAGAGGTCAACCGGGACAGCCAGTCCTGCTTCCTGATCTTCAACGGGCAGAGAGACCACAAGGATGACTCGGTGAGGAAGGCGCAGCAGTACATCGAGGACAATTACGCGCGGAAGATCACCGTGGACCATCTGGCCCTGCAGTTCGCCGTGAGCCGCAGGAGCCTCGAACGGAGATTCAAGACAGCCACCGGCAACACCGTATCGGAATACCTGCAGAGGGTACGGGTGGAGGCCGCGAAGAAGAGACTGGAGACCAGCAGGAAGACGGTGAACGAGGTCATGTTCGAGGTGGGGTACACGGACACCAAGGCCTTCCGCATGGTTTTCAGGAGAGTTGCTGGAATGTCGCCGTTCGACTATCGCAGCAGGTATGCACGGATGGCGGCACCGGCCTGAGCCGCGCATATCCCCGGACCGAAGCGGCCTGCCTGGCGGAGCGCGCCCCGTGCGGGGCTGTTGCATTTTGCATCGCCATGCATGATAGTAATTGACGAAATGTAGCACAAAGGTATAATTCAGCCGATTCACCACTTGCCAGATCATTCTCTCTCTCGTATGTCTGCAAGGAGAACAGCCGTGCCTGAGAACAGACGGAACAGAAAGCTCACCTCGCCCTCGACGGTCACGACGGGGAAAAAGCCGCGCGACCTGGCGCTTCTTCTCGCCTCGGCGGTGAAGTCCTCAGATGATGCCATCATTACCAAGACCTCGGAGGGCATCATCACCTCCTGGAACCTGGGAGCCGAAAGCATCTATGGATACGCCGCGGCCGAGGTTCTGGGAAAGCCGGTATCAATCCTTGTCCCCGCGGGGCAGCCCGACGAGGTGCCTGGTCTCCTGGAACGTCTTAAGAAGGGTGAGGGGATTCACCACTACGAGACGGTCCGCCAGAGAAAGGACGGGAAGCTCATCCACGTGTCCTTGAGCATTTCCCTCATCAAGGAAGGATCCGGCAAGGCCACGGGCGTCGCCACCTTCGCGCGTGACATAACGGCGGAGTTCGAGGCCCGCTCCCAGGCCGGGGACAAGCTCGCATCCGCCTCGCAGTACGCGCGCAGCCTCATCGAGTCTTCCCTGGACCCCCTGGTGACCATCAGCGCCGATGGAAAGATCACCGACGTCAACGAGGCGACGATCAAGGTGACCGGCATTCCCCGCCGGCAGCTCATCGGCACCGACTTTTCAAACTATTTTACCGAGCCGGAAAAGGCCCGGGAGGGCTATCGGCAGGTTTTTGCGAAGGGATATGTCACCGACTATCCACTGACCATTCGCCATCGGGACGGCCGGCTCACCGACGTCCTGTACAATGCCGGCGTCTACAAGGACACCAAGGGAAGCGTGATCGGGGTCTTCGCCGCAGCGCGGGATGTCACGGCGCAGAAGCAGGCCTCCCAGTACGCACGGAGTCTCATCGAGTCATCGCTCGACCCTCTGGTGACCATCAGCGCCGAGGGGAAGATCACCGACGTCAACGAGGCAACGATCAGAGTGACGGGTGTTCCCCGCGAGCAGCTCATCGGCA
>JBEKVA010000420.1:0-3757 GCA_049514475.1 Spirochaetia bacterium | reverse complement strand
GGAGACCTGCGGCCGGGTGTCGTTGTTGATGAACTCGGCAAAGCTCTTCAGCTGGAGGATGATGGCGTTTGCGTTCTTGATGGCCGTGTCCACCTGTGTGTACAGCTCGTTGGAGTCGTTCAGGAACGTATCGATGGACCCCTTGGGGTCCAGCAGCCGCTTCACCAGGCCCGGGGTGTTCTTCAGGTCGCCGGTCATCTCTTTCAGGTTCTGCGAGATCACGTCGAGGTTCACGGAAAGATCGCCCACGACCCCGTTTGCCTTCACCGAAATGTCGGTAAGGTTGTCGGCGATCACGGTGACCTTGTCCAGGAGCGTGTTGATCTTCGTGTTCAGGTTGTCCACCGTGCGGTTGACCCGCCCGGGCGTGGTGGAAAGATCGTTCACCATGGTCCCCAGGGGGCCGCCTCTCCCGTTGAGGCCGCTGTCGACCGTGGTGGCGACTTTCTTGAATTCGAGGATCGTCGACTGTGCCTCATCGAGCAGGGGATTGAGCTTGGCAATGACGGAGCCAATCACGTCCTCCCCCTTGGGGATTTCCACCAGCCCTTCCTCAACCAGGCGGCGGCCCTCCGCGCTGTCCAGCGTCGGGATGAACGACATCTCCGCCAGCGGCTGTTGCACGTCCTTGCCGGGATGGAACTTCAGCGCGCTTCCCAGCCCGATGGGGCTGGAGGCCAGCTCGAGTACCGAGTTGGGCCGGACCTTGCCGTAATAGGTGTCCTCGACGTAGAAGCGGACGTCCACCTCGTTCTGCGCGTTCAGGGTGATCCGCGAGATCTTGCCGATCTCGAAGCCCTTCAGCATGATGGGCATCCCCACCGAGAGGCCGTCCCCCGACACGAAGCGGGAGGCGAAGTAGTAGTTCTTCGCGAACCAGCGCTGATTGATGCCGACGAAAATAAGGATGGCGGCAACGCCGATGACCGCCAGGAGGATGAAGAGGCCCACGATCTGGTCGGCGAAGCGAATTTTGAACTTCATCTGTCTTCCAATCCTATCCTTCCCTCGGGGCGCCTTTCAAGGTATCGAGACGGCGCCCGGGCGCCTTTCAAGGTATCGAGACGGCGCCCGGGCGCTGTCAATTCTGGCCGTCCTCGTCCTGGCCGTCCAGCAGGGCCAGCAGGTCGGTGTCGTAGGAGGCGATCTCCCCCAGGAGCTGCGCAAGGATCTCCCGCGTGCGAGGTTCGGGGCTCCTGCGCACCGCATCGAAGTCACCGGCAGCAATCACGGTCCCCGCGTCCATGACCACCAGCCGGTCGGCGAGGGTCGTGGTGAGCTGCGGGTCGTGGGTCACCGCGATGATGGTGCTCCCCCGCCCCTTGAGGTCCTTGATCATCTGGTTTATGCGCTCCGTCATGCGGAAATCGATGGACAGGGTCGGCTCGTCGAGGAAGACCAGGCGGGGCTCCGTCACCAGCGCCCGCAGGAAGGAGGCCATCTTCTTCTCTCCCCCCGAGAGCGCGGCGGGCCGCTCCGAGGCGGAATCCTCCAGGCCCACCTTCTCCAGGGCGCGGATCACGCGGCGTTTCACCTCGGGGCCCGGCAGCTCGGGAAAGTGCACCTGCAGGGGAAGGGCGAGGTTCTCGAACAGTGTCTTGTTCTCCCAGAGCGCGCCGTCCTGGAAGACAAACCCGTTGACCTTGCGCAGGCCTCGCATGCCCTTCTCGTTGAGAAGGAAAATGTCCTGGCCCCGGAAGAGCACGCTCCCGGAGTCAGGCGGGATCAGCCCGGCGCACGCCTTCAGCAGGGTGCTCTTCCCGCAGCCTGAAGGGCCCATGATGACGGTGCTCCGCCCCTCGGGGAATGAGACGGTGACCCCGCGCAGCGCCTCATAGTCCCCCAAAGTGAGCCGGACGTCGCGGAGGCTGATGATGTCTTTCCCTTCCGGGCCGGTTTCGTTTTCCATGCGCTGCGCCTCAGAGGTAATAGATCAGCGTGATGAGCGCGTCGGCGAGAAAGCACAGGACAAAGCCCTGGCCCACCGCCTTGATCGCCGCGCGGGGTATTTCGGTGACCGAGGAGCCCACCTTGAAGCCCTGGAAGGTCGCCGTGACGGAGATGATGACCCCGAACACGAAGCTCTTCAGCACCGTGGACAGGATGTCGCGCAGCTGGATGGCCTTCAGCAAGGCGCGAAAGTATTCCACGAAGGGGACCGGCTTGATGAGCTGTGACACGATGAAGGAACCGACCAGACCGAAGACATTGAAATAGATGGTCAGCGCCATGACGGAGATCGTCACCCCCAGGACCCGGGGAACAACGAGGTAGGAGATAGGGTTGATGCCGACGGAGATGTACGCCTCTATCTCATGGGAGACCACCATGTTGCCGAGCTCGGTCGCTATGGCGGGCCCTGACCGTGCGGCAATGACGAAAGCGGTCAGGATGGGGCCCAGCTCGCGCGTGATGACAATGATGAGGATGGAATACAAGAGGCTGGTCTGGCCGAAACGCGGAAGGATCGTTCCGCCTTCGACGATGATGACCGCGCCAATGGAGAGCGCGATCAGGGACACGATGGAGAGCGACTCGACGCCGGTGAACAGGATCTGCAGCACCAGCACGCGGAAGGCCACCTGCTTGCGGCGCATGAAAAGGATCGTCTCCTTCAGCGCCTGGAACAGGAATCCCAGGGCGTAGCCGTAGTTTTGGGCTTTCCGTCCTGCCCAGGTGCTGATGGCTCCGATCATCGAGGGGGAGTATAGTTCAGTCGCCGGCGGCATGCAATTGAGAAATGTCCTTGCGCGGCCCTAAGAAACATCCCCGGGGGACACGGGGAGGCCGGCGAGCAGCTCGTCGGGGATCTCGCGGCCCCCGGCGGTGAACCCGAGCTTCCTCTGGGGAAGGTGCTCCCCGTGAAAATCACTCCCGCCGGTGACGATCATCCCCAGGCTTCGAGCAAGCCGCTCCAGCCGCCGGCATTCCTTCACCGGCTGGTTGGGGTGCCATGCCTCCAGGCCCGCCACGCCCTGGTCGCGGCAGGAGGCCACGAAGGTGCGCAGTGCAGGACCGTGGAGCCCCAGGGAGATCGGATGGGCAACGACGGCCACACCGCCCGCTTGGCCGATGAGCCCTGTCGCCTCGCGGAGGGAAAGGCAGGCCCGCGGCTCGTAATAGGGCATCCCCTTGCCGATGAGCCGTTTGAACGCGGTATCGATCGAGCTGACGACCTTCTTGCGCACCAGGAGCCGCGCAAAGTGAGCGCGGCTGATGATCTCACCCCCGGCAACCTCGGCGAGCTCCGCAAGGGTGATGGGGATGCCGTCCTTCTGCAGCTTGTCCACCATGCGTGCATTGCGCTCGCGGCGCGCGGCCTGCACGCGGGAGAGCGCCTCGTCGAGATTCCGACGGTCCCCCTCGAGGCCCAGCCCCAGGAGATGGAACTCCCCCGTCTCGCGCTCGATCTCGATCTCCACGCCCGTGATGAATCGCAGGCCCGTGCCGGCCGCCCTCGCCTTTGCCCGCTTGATGCCGGCCAGAGTGTCGTGGTCGGTGAGGGCCAGCGCGCTCAGGTGCAGCTCCAGGGCCAGCTCAATGAGCCGTTCGGGCTCGCAGGAGCCGTCGGAGGCCGTCGAATGCGAGTGCAGGTCTATCATACCGTCCCCTGGATCGATCGCAGGGAGAGTATCGTCGCTGTCATTTGACAGCACTATAACTCATTGCGTAAGCTCCTGCCATGGACCCGACCTTCCGCGTTCCCCGCGGGGTAGGAGGGGAGTACGCGCCGCCTCCCGACAAGTCGATCACGCAC
>JBEKVA010000419.1:0-3761 GCA_049514475.1 Spirochaetia bacterium | reverse complement strand
GATTTCGTATTCAGACGCGTCAACGCCGATGGTTCACGGCGAAGGTTCCGTGTGAGCGGAGAGCCCATGTTCAGCCGCTCCAGCCGGTTTATCGGCTATCGCGGGATCGGCTTGGAAATGACCGAAAAATCAGAACATGCTTTGCAGGCAGACAGGCATGAGCCCCGCGGATAACCCCCGGCAGAACCATCTCCTCGGCGCCCTGCCCAGGAAGGAACTTGCCAGCTTTGAAGAGCACCTGGAGCTGGTCCCGATGCCCCTTGGCATGATGCTGTACGTTCCCGACCAGCAATTGTCGCATGCCTATTTTCCCACGACCTGCATCGTTTCGCTTCATTACGTCACCGAGTCCGGGGCAACGGCTGAGATGGCGGGCGTCGGCAACGAGGGCATGGTGGGCGTTTCCCTGTACATGGGAGGCAACACCACGCCGAGCTCCGCCGTCGTGCAGACGGCGGGTGCCGCGTTCAGGCTGGAGCGCGGCAGGCTTCTGCAGGAGTTCAACCGCGCGGGCACAATGCAGAGGCTGCTTCTCCGCTACATGCAGGCCCTCATGACGCACATGGCGCAAACGGCGGTGTGCAATCGGCATCACACGGTGGAGCAGCAGCTGTGCCGTTGGCTGCTTCTCACGCTGGACCGGCTTCCTACCAACCAGCTGGTCATGACCCAGGACCTGGTGGCGAACATGCTCGGCGTGCGCCGGGAGGGCATCACGGAGGCCGCCGGGAACCTCCAGCGAGCCGGCTTCATCAGTTACCGCCGGGGGCACATTTTCGTGCTGGACCGCAGCGGCCTTGAGAAGCACACCTGCGAGTGTTACGACGTTGTCAGGACGGAGATGAAGAGGCTGTTTTCCGACATGCAGCAGTGGCAGGCGAATTCCGTTCCCGGATAGTCGCACGCTACCGCCCGTGACGCTGGCCTTGCGCCTGCGCCGCCGTCAGGGCGCCGCGGTACTCCGCGGATTCACGGCGCGCGCGCTTCCTCCTGGGACGACGGTGCGGCAGACACAGGGGTGGTGCTCGAGCCGCTGAAGACCGAGACACGCCCGGCGGCATTCGCCGAGCCGGCGACGCGGCCGTCGGAGCCGACGGAGGCCCAGCCGCCGTCGGCAAAGAGGGAGAGCTGCGCATCGACGCGGCCCGATGAGTCCCAGAGCCTGACGGAGGAGTCCCTGTCCAGCGCGACAAGAAGGCCCGAGTCCGCTGCAAGCGCCGTGGCGGCACGCGCGGAGAGCTCGAGCACGGTGCGCGCCGCGCCGTTCCACGCGATGACCTTGTCCCGGCCGATGGTGGAGTACAGGACCCCTTGTCCTTGATCCAAGGTGAGGCTCGCGGAGAGAGACTCTCCCGGGGCGCGGTCGATGACCGTGCTCGCCGGGAACCCGGATCCCTGGCTGCAAAGAAGATTCGTGTACCCCTCGGCATCGACACCGAGCGAATACAGGCAGCCCTTGCCAGGATCGAAGCGGAGGGCATAGGTATACACGTTGGGTGTGGGCAGGGCCACTGTTTCACCCGTGCGCGAAACCCTGACCAGGGAGCCCTGAAGGGAGCTCTCGGGGCCCTGGCCCACCGCGACATCACCGTTCTGCAGGGGAGAGATCGCCACCGCTCCCGGCACCCGCACGCGCGTGACGACGGCGCCGGTTGACTGCGCCATGACCTTCACGGTCCCGTCTTTTTCCAGCACGTACAGGCGGCCCGCGTATGCCTGGACTGACAGGAGGGAAGCGCTGCCCGGCCCTCCGACCTTCCGAAAGGTTCCCCGCCTCAGGTCGAGAATCCCGATGGCGCCCGGCTCTTCGTCCGTGTTCCATGCAAGAAGCTCTGATGGTGAGAGGAAGAGCAAGCTGATGTGACCGGGGAAGGGACGCGGCACGGGGAGCGTTTCAGCGGTGCCGCCCTCGGCGGAAAGGTCGAACAGCCGTATCCCCTCGGTGTCGGAGAGGGCGAGCTCGCTGCCACTGACGGCAATGCCTGATACCTCTGAGAGCAGGTCGCGGGCAAATGGTGTCTCACTGCCGGGGCCTTTCAGAATGTCGATTTCCCCGTGCCTGCCGGCAAGAAGGATGCCGTCGGAGAGGAATCTCGCGAGAACCGGTTGCCACGGGGCGGCGCGTGAGATGCTTGTCTTCTGCCACGATGCTCCCTCGCGCGTCCAGAGGGAGATTGTACCGTCGGAAGAAACGCCGACAATCTCATCCCCGGCAGCCGAGATGTCGGCGGAGACGAGGTGAATGCTGGTCACGGAAAGGACAGGGTAGCCGCTGAGCAGGTCGAGGCAGGCAAGCTCATCGTTGGTGCGGCCCAGCAGGTATCGCTTGTCTCCGGTAATGCGAAGGTTGGTGAGCCAGGGCAGGGCGCTGGATTCCTGCACGATCTTTCCCGACGCGGTATCCGCGTAAACGATCCTGCCGTCGAGCAGATAGCTCATGAGGGTCGTACCCGAGCGGGAGAGCTCGGCGAAGCCCGCCATGCCCGAGGTCCCGCTCTTCATCGCGGCAGGCGTCCCGTCCGAGGCGTTGACGATGCGGGGCCCGCCGAACCGCGTCTCCCCGTACAGCAGGGTTTCACCCGCGCCCGCGTACCGAAGGAACAGCGGCTCCTCTTTCAACGGTATGCGGTAGAGCTGCCTGCCCTTCTCCCAGTCCCAGGCCTCGATGGCAAAGCTGCCGATGCCGTCGGTTGACACGAATGCCGCCTGCGGCTGCGCGGGGTTCAGGGCGAGCATCTGAGCCTTTAGGTGGGTGACGGCAAGGGAACGCACGAGGGCAGGCGGCGACTGGTTCCACACGCGCAGCGTCCCGTCCTCCCCGACGCTGACCAGGAGCTTCCGTGCCTCATCGAAGGCGATATCGAGAACCGCCCCGCGGTGGCTGCTGTTGACCATGGCCCATGAGACCGGTGCCTGGGAGCCCTCGGCGGCCGCGCGGATTCCCGGGAGGAGCATGGCGATGATGATGACGGCTGCCCCCGCGGATTTCATGGCGCCGCGGTACCCCGCGGATTTCATGGCGCCGCGGTACCCCGCGGATTTCATGGTGACGTTTGAAGGTCGGTGACCTGCTGTGCCGGCACCTGTACCTGTACGGCCTTTTCCTCGCGGGCCTCCCATGCGGCACGTATCCGCGAGGTTCCGAAGAGGATGCCGATGCCGAATAAAGCGGCAACAAGGAGCACCACCGTCAGCGTTTCTTTGGCCCGCCAGGGGGATTTCCGACGCGCCCCTTCGGGATGCCGGCTCCCTGCATCGTCCCTCTCCTGACTGTCTTCCATGGTCTCTGCCCCCAGCATATAAGATAGCGGAACCGGGCGCCTTCGGCATCGGCGGCATGCTCGGTTTCCTGTCGAATATCTTCGACATGAGCTGCTGGTGTCGGAATATGGGCAAGTCAGCTATACTCTGGGAAGGGAAGGTGACAGACGATGGCACAGAAGATTCTCCCGCTTCCGAAGCGGCCGGCGTGGAAGGCCCTTGCTGTTCATTACGCGAAGATCCGCGATGTACACCTGCGCGCGCTTTTCGCCCAAGATCCGCGGCGCGGCGAACGGCTGAAAGTGGAGGCGCTGGGAATCCTCTTCGATTATTCGAAGCACCGCGTCACCGACGAGACCCTCGCGCTTCTGTTGAAGCTGGCCGAGGAGTCAGGCCTGCGGGAGCGGGTGGATGCCATGTTCCGCGGGGAGAAGATCAACGTCACGGAAAAACGCGCCGTGCTGCACGTCGCGCTGCGCGCCCCCGCGGGGCAGTCGATC
>JBEKVA010000418.1:0-3762 GCA_049514475.1 Spirochaetia bacterium | reverse complement strand
TCTCGGCACGAGCGTCTTCGCCGCTGACAAGCCTGTCGTCGTAGGGTCCAAGATCGACACCGAGGGAGCCCTCCTGGGCAAGATGATCGTGAAGCTGCTCACGGCGGCCGGCATCCCGGTGCAAGACAGGACGGGAACGGGGACGACGCCGGTGGTCCGCAAGGCAATCATCGCGGGTGAGATCGACATGTATCCCGAGTACACCGGCAACGGCGATTTCTTTTTCAAGGGCACCGATCCCACCGCATGGAAGGACGAGAAGAAGGGCTACGAGACGGTGAAGAAGCTCGACCTGGAGCAGAATGGTATCGTCTGGCTGACCCCCGCGCCGGCGAACAACACGTGGGCCATCGCGGTCCGCAAGGACCTTGCCGACACGGAAAAGCTTGTCACCCTCGAGGACATGGGCCGCTACGTCAGCCGCGGCGGGAAGGTGAAGCTTGCCGGCTCGGAGGAGTTCATCACGACCCCAGACGCGCTTCCCGCGTTCCAGAAAGCGTACGGATTCACGCTGAAGAACGACCAGCTTCTCTCCCTCTCGGGAGGAAACACGGCTCTGACGGAGGCGGCCGCCGCACGCGGCACCGACGGGGTCAACTTCTGCATGGCCTATGGCACCGACGGCTCCCTTGCCGCCCTCGGCCTGGTGGTGCTGCAGGACACCAAGGGCGTGCAGCCCATCTATGAGCCCACGGCGATCGTCCGCAAGGACACCCTGGCGCGCTACCCGAAGATCGATGCAATCCTGAAGCCGGTCTTTCTCTCCCTCGGCCTGACGACGCTGCAGGGTCTGAACGCGCGCATTGCCGTGAACGGGGAGAACGCGGACGCCGTTGCCGCCGACTACCTGAAATCAAAAGGTTTTCTCAAGTAGAGCCTGATGGGAGCGCGTCGAGGGGCTGACGTCCCGAGCCTCGTTTTCTCGGCGGCCGGGATCCTCTCAGCCCTCGCCCTCCCGTTCGTTCGTTTCCGCCCCAACCGTATTGCAGACGGCGCGATGGTATCCCTGGCCGGCTCGCTGCCGGCTGCCGCGATGGCGCTGACGCTGCTGTGGGCTGCAGCAGGGGCTGCCGCCCTCCTGAGCGTGAGCGATCGCACCCGCGCCTGGGTGGCAGCCCTTGCCTCACTGCTCGTGCCCGCCGCGGCGCTCACCGCTGCCGGCGCCCTTGCCGGCCAGCTTTCCGGCGCCAGCGCCATGGCGCGCGTGTCCCTTGCCGGGGGATTCTGGGTAACCATGCTCGCAAGCTACGCCGCCTTCATCTCGGCCTCCCGCACGCTCGACCTGCATCCCCTTCTCCTGCGGCGGCTTCTCTCCCTGGTGATCCCGGTTCTCCTTGTGGCGCTTTTGTGGACGGGATTCCTGGACCCCGTCTCGGTCATGCGCGAGTTCGCCGTGCAGAAGAATGTTTTTTTCGCGGAAACCGCCACCCATGCCGCCCTGACGGGCGGCGCCGTTCTCATCGGCACCGTCTTCGGGATCCTCGTCGGCATCTGGGCGCTGCGGTCAACCGTGGTGCGCAGGGTGGCCTTTTTCATCCTGAACATCGTGCAGACCATACCGAGCCTTGCCCTCTTCGGCCTCCTCATCCTTCCCCTCGCGGCACTCTCCGCGCGCTTTCCCCTCCTGCGCGAATGGGGCATCAGCGGCATCGGCCGCGCGCCGGCGCTGCTCGCCCTTTCCTTCTATGCGATGCTTCCCATTGCCCGCAACACCTACACCGCCCTCGCGCAGATTCCCTTTGCCCTGAGGGACGCGGGCTCGGGCATGGGCATGACGCGGGGGCAGCTCCTGGCCCGGGTCGAGGTCCCCCTGGCCCTCCCGCTGATCATGAGCGGCGTGCGGACCGCGGCCGTCCAGTCGGTGGGCA
Organism: Spirochaetia bacterium; assembly: GCA_049514475.1. Taxonomy (GTDB): domain Bacteria; phylum Spirochaetota; class Spirochaetia; order SZUA-6; family Fen-1364; genus Fen-1364. The sequence continues at coordinate 1,894 of JBEKVA010000418.1, read as the reverse complement.
ATGCCGTGGTGACGGCCCTCATCGGCGCCGGGGGACTGGGGGTCTTCATCTTCCAGGGCCTGGGTCAGTACGCAAGCGACATGATCCTCCTGGGCACCCTGCCAGTGATCGCGATGGCCGTCATCACCGACATGCTGATGGGAGCCCTGGTGAGGGTGGTCACCCCGCGCGCTCTGAGGGAGCGCCGAGGCGTCGCCGGGGAGGCCGCCGCATGATCAGCTTTTCGGGGGTCACCAAGGTCTTCGACGGCGTTACCGCGGTGGACCGCCTGGACCTCACCATCGCCGAGCATGAGCTGTGCATCCTCGTGGGACCGTCGGGCAGCGGCAAGTCCACGATGCTGCGCATGATCAACCGGCTGATCGAGCCGACGGCCGGCACGATACGCATGGACGGGAAGGACGTGAGGACGCTGCGGCCCGAGGTGCTGCGGCGGACCATCGGGTACGTCATCCAGAGCGTGGGGCTGTTCCCGCACCTGAGCGTGGCGGCGAATATTGCGACGGTGCCCGAGCTCCTGGGGTGGGACCGCCGCCGCATTTCCGCCCGGGTGGAGGAGATGCTCACCCTTGTGGGAATGGACCCCGGGCTCTACCGCGACCGTTATCCCAGCCAGCTCTCCGGGGGTGAGGCGCAGCGCATCGGGGTGGCGCGCGCGCTGGCTTCAGACCCGCCGGTGGTCCTCATGGACGAGCCCTTCAGCGCCGTGGACCCGGTGAACCGTCTGCGGCTGCAGGACGAGTTTCTTTCCATACAAAAGGAGCTGAAGAAAACCGTGGTCTTCGTCACCCACGACGTGGACGAGGCAATTCGTCTTGCCGACCGGATTGCCGTGGTGCGCGCCGGCCGGCTGGTGCAGTTCGACAAGCCTGAAGAAATACTTGAAAACCCCGCCGAGCCGTTCGTTGCCGCGTTCGTCGGCGCCGACCGCGCGCTGAAGCGCCTTTCGCGCTTCCTTGTGCGCGATCACCTGCGGCCAGCTCCTCACGCGCGCCTGGATGACGACCTGGACAGCGCGCGGCTGCGCAGCGGGCCGCGCTACCTGTGGATCACGGACGCCGACGGCACGTTGCGCGGGAGCCTGGACACCCGCATGGCGGCCCGCTGCGGGGACTCGCTGGAATGCGTTTCCATGGAGAACATCCGCGAGATGGCGGTGGCGCCGGAGAGCTCGCTGAAGGAGGCCCTCTCCCGCATGCTGGGCACCAGCGCACGAACACTCCCTGTCGTGGACGCCGGCTTCAAGCTCCTGGGTGAGATCAGCCTGAGCGACGTGGAAGTGGCGGCAGAGAAGCAGGGACGCGAGGGCCCCCGGGGGGACGCATGAGGCCGCGCAGCATTGCCGCGTGGGTTCCCTTTGCGATTCTCGCGGCGGTGTTCGTTGTTTTCTCCGCGAGCACCGACGTGTGGAAGTGGGGCCTGGGGGCGCTCTTCCAGGGCCGTCAGGACCTCCTGTACCCGCGCGCCGACCCTGCCTGGCTGGTCGGCGAGCACCTCCTGCTGGTGGGGATATCCAGCATCCTGGCTATCATCGTCGGGGCAGGGGCGGGCATTGCCGTGACGCGTCCCCGCGGCCGGCAGTTCCTGCCGATCGCCGAGAAGCTTGCCGCGGTCGTGCAGACGTTTCCTCCGGCCGCCGTGCTTGCCCTTTCCGTGCCGGCACTTGGTTTCGGGTTTCGACCGACCATCGCTGCCCTGTTCCTCTACAGCGTTCTGCCAATCCTTCGAAACACCTTGGGCGGAATCGCGGCCCTTTCACCGGACGTCATCGATGCGGCGCGCGGCATGGGCATGACCCCGATGCAGGTCCTGGGCCGGGTGGAGCTTCCCCTGGCCATGCCGATAATCCTTGCCGGCATCCGCACTTCGGTCATCGTCAACGTGGGCACCGCGA
>JBEKVA010000417.1:0-3787 GCA_049514475.1 Spirochaetia bacterium | reverse complement strand
AGTCCAGCACCTCGGAGATGCGCATCATGGTCCCGCCGCAGGAGCATGTGTAGGTCAGCCCGTCGATGAAGTGCTTGTGCAGGTCCGTCGTCTTCTGACCCGTCTTTTCCTCCAGCTCAGCGCGCGAGCCGATGCATTCGATCTTCTTGCACTCATCGCAGCGCCAGACAGGGATGGGGTTGCCCCAGTAGCGATTACGGGAGATGGCCCAGTCCCGTGCGTTCTCCAGCCATTTGCCGAACCTGCCGGTCTTCAGGTGCTCCGGCATCCAGGAGATCTTGTCGTTGGCGGCCAGCATGTCCGACTTGATCTTCTCCACGCTCACGAACCACTCGGAGACGGCGCGGTAGATGAGCGGGCTCTTGCACCGCCAGCAGTGCGGGTAGCTGTGCGTGATGGAGTCGTGGCGGACGAGCTTGTGGTCTTCCTTCAACCTGCGGATGATCGCCTTGTCGGCATCCTTCACGAACTGACCCGCCCAGTCGGGCACCTCGGAGGTGAACTTCGCCTCATCGTCCACCGGGCAGATCGTGGGCACCCCCGTGCCCTTCAGCAGGTTATAGTCGTCTTCGCCGAATCCCGGGGCGATATGAACAATGCCGGTACCGTCCTCGGTGGTGACAAAGTCCCCGTTCCACGTCTTGAACCCGTTCTTCTCTTTCGCGGAAGCGAAGAAAGGGAACAGCGGGACGTAGGACTTGCCGGCAAGCTCCTTGCCCGTGTAGCGCTGCACGATCGTGTATGCAGCCGGGTCCTTGTAGTAGGCGGGAAGCCGCTCCTCGGCGAGGATATAGCTCTCCTCACCGTCCTTCACCTTCACGTAGCTGATGTCGGCGCCCAGCGCCAGGCCGAGGTTGGACGGAAGGGTCCAGGGGGTTGTTGTCCACGCGAGGAAGTAGGTCCCCGGTTCCCCCTCGAGGGCGAACTTCACCGTGACGGCCGGATCTGATACGTCGACGTACCCGCCCAGGTTGAGCTCGAAATTAGAAAGCGCCGTTGAGCAGCGGGGGCAGTACGGCAGGATATAGAAGCCTTCGTAGAGCAGGCCCTTCTTCCACAGCTCGCTCAGCACCCACCAGATGGACTCCATGTAGTCGGGATCCATGGTCTTGTAGTCATGGTCGAAGTCCACCCAGCGGCCCAGCCGGGTGATGACCTTCCGCCACTCGCGCGTGTAGCGCAGAACGATGGAGCGGCAGGCCTCGTTGAACTTCGCGACCCCGTACTCCTCGATCGCCCTCTTGCCGGAGATCCCCAGCTCCTTCTCCATCTCGTACTCGACGGGAAGGCCATGGCAGTCCCAGCCGAAACGCCGTTCCACCCGGTGCCCCTTCATGGCCTGGTAGCGCGGAATGACGTCCTTCACGGTGCTGGGCACAAAATGCCCGTAGTGCGGCAGCCCGGTGGCAAACGGGGGGCCATCGTAGAACACGAACTCCTCCGCCGCGCTGCGCTGGGAGACGGATTTCTCGAATATGCTGTTTTCCTGCCAGAAGGCGAGCACCTTTTCTTCCATTTTAGGGAAGCTCACCTTCGGGTCGACGGGCCTGTACAAGGGGGTACTCCTTGCGATTATATACGGAGAAAAGCGCGCCTGAGTCAAGGCAGGAGGCCGTTTGCGCGGGCCCCGACGGCCATCATCAGCGCGCCCCAGGCCGCCGGAGCCGCCTCTTGCCGCCAATGCGTGCCGTCGCGCTTGCACAGGCCCCGCCGCTCTGCTTAAATACCGCTCAACGGTATGAAGAAATACAGAGGACAGTGGCGCGCCATCGTGGCAAAGGCGCTGGAAGAATATGCCTCCGAGATCGGTGCGCAGGGCGCGGATCCCGCCTCAATTGTCGTAGAGACCCCGCCGAAGCCCGAGTTGGGGGATTTCGCCTTTCCCATGTTCCCCTTTGCGCGGACGCTGAAGAAAGCCCCGCCGCTTATCGCACAGGAGCTGGCGAAGCGCATCGCGGCCAACCCTGCCGCCGCGGCCGCGGGCACCGCGTCTCCCGCGGGCCCGTATGTGAACGTGAAGCTCTCCCCTGCTCCCGTCATCGCCGACATCCTGGCGGAAATCACCACGCAGGGCGACTCCTGGGGCCGCGGCGGCGACCTCGGTGCGGCACGGGTGATGCTCGAGTTCTCCTGCCCCAACACGAACAAGCCCCTGCACCTCGGGCACCTGCGCAACGATGCCATCGGGGAGAGCCTTTCGCGGATCCTCGCCGCGGCGGGGGCCACGCTGCGCAAGGTCAACCTGATCAACGACCGCGGGGTGCACATCTGCAAGTCCATGCTCGCCTACAAGCTGTTCGGCGGAGAGACGACCCCCGCCAGCACCGGCATGAAGGGCGATCACTTCGTGGGCGACTACTACGTGAAATACGCCCAGTATGCCAAGGACCATCCGGAGGCTGAGGAGCAGGTGCGGGAGCTGCTGCGCGCCTGGGAGGAGGGAGACCCAGCGGTGGTGACCCTGTGGCGGAAGATGAACGACTGGGTCATCGAGGGCATCAACCAGAGCTATGGCAGGACAGGGGTGTCCTTCGACCAGGTCTATTTCGAAAGCGATGTCTACAAGCTGGGCCGGGGAGAGATCCTCGCCGGCATTGAGAAGGGGCTGTTCCAGAAGGACCCCGACGGCTCGGTCTGGGTGGACCTCACCGACCAGGGCATGGAGCGGGAGGTCCTGCTGCGCAGCGACGGCACCTCCCTTTACATCACGCAGGACATCGGCGTTGCCATCCAGCGCTCCAAGGACTGGCCATTCGACAGGCTCATCTACGTTGTGGGCTCCGAGCAGCGCCACCATTTTCACGTGCTTTTCAAGGTACTGGAAAAGCTGGGCTTCACCTGGGCGGCGAATCTCCATCACCTGGCATACGGCATGGTGAACCTGCCCGAGGGCAAGATGAAGTCCCGCGAGGGCACCGTGGTGGACGCCGATGACCTGCTGGACGAGCTGGAGAGACTCGCCGCGGAGGAGATAAAGAACAAGGAGCGGGAAGACGATGTCGGTGACCTCTCCCGGGCAGCGCGCGAAATCGCACTCGGTGCCCTGAACTACTGGCTGCTTCAAGTCACTGCCGGCAAGGACATGACGTTCGACCCGAAGGAGTCGATCGCCTTCAACGGCAACACGGGCCCCTACCTGCAGTACACGGGGGCGAGAATCGCCAGCATGCTGCGCAAGTTCGAGGAGAGAAAGGCATCCTTTGCCGGGGGCAGGTATTCAGCGGAGGCCCTGAGCGTGCCCGTGGAGTGGGAAATCGCGGCTTCCCTTGCCCGTTTCCCCGAAACAGTTGTCGCTGCCGCTCGGGACCTCAACCCGTCGGTGCTCACCGCGTACCTCTTCGAGCTGTGCCGCAGCTTCAGCCGCTACTACCAGGAGCACCAGGTGCTGAGGAACACCGACGCCAACCTTGTGCTCTCCCGCATCGAGCTGGTCAGGGGGATGCTGCAGACGTTGAAGAACGGGATGTGGTTTCTCGGCGTTCCATTCCTGGAGGCAATGTAAAGGCATTCGTCAGCCGAAAGGCTCCCGTCGACGTGATGAATCCCAGGCGCAGGTAGCCTGCCAGCAGGCTGTCAGGAACCAGGAAATCGAATCCGCGGGAGACAGGGTCCCACGAGTTGGGCTGCACGGAAATGAGCCCCGAGTACAGGAGCGGGGTGCCGGGCCCGGCGGCGGCACGGCTCCCGCTGACATGCAGACCCTCCGGCCCGCGCTCCAGCGTGAGACCCCGTACGAGCCTTTCGCAGAACAGCACGACCCACACCTCGCTGCCTCCCCTCCTGGCCA
>JBEKVA010000416.1:0-5825 GCA_049514475.1 Spirochaetia bacterium | reverse complement strand
GCGGGCTCATCGCCCGCGGCGGGATCAGTCGGGGGTGACCTCGATGACCATGCGGGTCTTCAGCGCGTCGAAGAGCTGCTGCGCCGAGTAGTAGCGGTTCTTGCCGATCATGGTGACCTCGTCGGCATAGCGCAGGCTGTTGGACTCCCAGTCCACGGGATAGGGGTCGTACACCACGAAGTAATTCCTGTCCAGGCTGTACCCTTTGACCAGCACGTAGTGGCCTTCGTCGTCATCGTAGTAGCGGCCGACGAGGTTCGCCGTGGGATCGCCTTTCACCTTCTGGATGTCTCCGCTCTGGATGAGCACGAACGCAAGGTGACCGTGATCGAGGATGCTTACGAGGTCCCGCGGCGATGAAAGGGTCGGACTGCGGTAGCTGACCCCGTGCCGGCCCAGGGAGCCCCCCAGGTCGTCGAAGCTCGTGCCCCCGTCGTCGTTGGGATACCCGATTTCGGTGCGTATCTGCTGAACGGGGATGTCCTTGCCCCGCGACCAGAGAATGGCCATGGAGACAAGGGCGGGACCGCAGTTGGCAATGCCGGTGCCATACTGGGTCTTGTACCAGTCGACATCTTCGCGGGTGACGTGGCGCGAGGGCACGGGGCTGACGAACAGGTACACCTGGCGTTTCACCTTGCCGCGGCCCACTTCGATCACCGCGTGGCCCGAGCTGACGGCGCGATACCTCCCGCTGAGGCCGATCCTGTGCAGGAGCCCGGCTCCCGTGCCGAGGCTCACCAGCCGATCGCCGAAATCGACGGTATCGCCGGGGTTGACGGTGATGAAGCGGCGGGTGGCGTCCCCCGCCGCGGTATTCCGCGGATTTGGCGCTTTGGCGGGGGCCTGCGCCGCGGCAAGGCCCGAATGCTGGCGGTCCTTTCCGGGAAGGTCCCCGGCCCCCCGGACCGCGACCGACGCGCGCAGGGCATTTGCCGCAAGCAGGCCGAGCGCCGTGCCCAGGACGAGAGAGACCGTCAGGGAGATCACCAGTGATCTGCGCCCACGAAGGAATGAAAGCAAGGATGCAAAGTTCGTGTTCATGGGACTATAGTGCTGAGAATATATAAAAACGGAGGGGAAAGTTCCAGCGCGCGCCGAGGATTCGTTGACCAGCTGTTGATTGACATTAAATTGACATACATGACACTATTTTGTACACTTCAAAGAAGGCGGGAAAGATGAAAACGGTCACGTTCAGCGAGCTGCGAAACAACGCAAAGAAATATTTCGACACGGTGGAACGGGGAGAAACCCTCGAGGTATTTCGCCACGGAAAACCCATCGCGATTCTCATGCCTGCTGGCTCTCGAGGACAGTCTCGCGCGCACGAGGTATCTCCCTTGCGCATCCCCGGCGTTTCACTCACCAAGGCCATCCTGGAGGAACGCGAGGACGGCGCGAAATGAGAGTCTTCCTGGATTCTTCCGCCCTCGCAAAAAAATACATCGCCGAGAAGGGGAGCGAGAGAGTTCGGGCCTTGTGGCAGGCTGCCGAGGAGATATCCTTGAGTGTCCTCTGCGTGCCTGAAGTTCTTTCAGCCTGCATCAGGCTCATGCGGGAAAAGAAGATTGACAAGAATGATTACCAGGCAATCAAAAGCGGGTTTCTCCACGATATCGAGGATACCAGCCTGATCAACGTGGTCCCGGCGATCATCGTGGGCGCGGTGAGGTGCCTGGAAGGAGCGACCATGCGCACACTCGACGCAATCCACGTGGCCTCCGCGATGTCCATTGGTTCCGATCTGTTCGTAACCGCGGATTCTCGTCAAGCCGAAGGCGCTCGGGCCATGAAGCTGCAAACAGAATTGGTATAGCGACCGCCTGCCCGTCTTATTCCGGCTTTGCCGTGAACCTGTACCCCGTCCCGTGGACCGTCGTAAGGTGCCGGGGATGCGCGGGGTCTGCCTCGATCTTTTTCCTCAATAAGGCAACATGCTGATCGAGGGTCCGGGTGGTGCCCTCGTAGCGCACGCCCCACACCTCGTCCATGATCGTAAAGCGATCAAGGACCTCTCCGTCGTGGGCCGAGAAATCGCAGGGTGCGCGGGTCGATGCACACGTCGGCGAACTGCACCGACTGCTCATCCCGCCCGTCGGTTTTCGGCCTGCCGCGGCGGAGCACCGCGCGTATCCGCGCCAGGAGCTCGTTCACACCAAATGGCTTCACCACGTAGTCATCGGCGCCCAGCTCCAGGCCGACAACTTTGTCGACCTCCTCCCCCTTTGCCGTGAGCATGATCACGGGGGTGACGGCATCGGCGCGCCGGATTTCGCGGCAGACATCGTAGCCGTTCTTCTCGGGTATCATGACATCCAGGAGAACGATGTCGGGCCGCGCCTCCGCGTGGCGGGCAAGAGCCGCCACGCCGTCGGTGGCCTGCACCACGATGAATCCCTCCCCTTCCAGGAGGTCGACCAGCCCGGTGAGGATGGAGGGATCGTCTTCGACAACGAGGATTCGCTGCTTCATGTGCTGTTCTCCTCCGGCAGATATACGATGAAATCGCTGCCCCCGGGCTGGCGGGCCGCGCACACCAGGTCTCCCCCATGGTCACGCGCGATGCGCCGCGCAATGGTGAGTCCCAGGCCGCTGCCCTGCACGCGGCTGGACAGGGAGTCATCCACCCGGAAAAACTCGCGGAAGATGCGTTCCCTGTCCTGCTCCGCCACGCCGATGCCGCGGTCGCGCACATGAATGGCGATGCGCGCCATCGCACCCGTGCCTTCCCATCGCTCCCGGCACACCTCCACGTCGATTTCCTTGCGCTCGGGGGAATACTTCTCGGCGTTGGACAGCAGGTTGAGGACGACCTGCTTCAGCGCCTCGGGGTCGGCCCGCACCGGCATCGGTGCCTCCGCGGAGAGACAGGCAAGGGTGAACCCCCTGCTCTCCAGGCGCATCCGCTGTGTCTCCACGATTTCCGCGGTCACAAGGGCAGCATCCACGCTCTTCATAGAGTATCGCTTGACCCCGCGCTCCTGGGAGGAGAAGTCCAGCACGTTGTTGATCAGCCGCGTGAGCCGCTCTGTTTCCGCGGCAATCAGGGAGAGATAGCGCTCCCGCTTGGCGGGATCCGGCTGGCGCTTTCTCCGCAGGAGCTCCACGAAGAGGCTGATCGATGTCAGGGGCGTCTTCAGCTCGTGGGAGACATTCGTGACGAACGTGGCCTTCTTCTGCGCCAGGCGCACTTCCCCGTAGACCGAGGTAAGCACCATGGTGCCTCCGCCGGCAACCGAGACGAAGAGGATGAGCACCAGGATCCCGATCACCAGGGAGGACGAGCGGGCACGGGAAGAAATGGAATCAGGGCGGGTGAGATACCCCGCGGCCTCCCAGCGGGGAAGCAGCTCCCCGATCTCGCGGGAGACGAAGGGCTGGCGCCAGTTGCGCCCGGCGGAGTCGGGCGGGGCCGCCAGGGGAGCGCCTGACTCGTCGAGTATCGTGATGATGCGCACGGGAGTGTAGGTGCCCTCCAGCACCCCTGCAATGCGGTCGCGCAAGGGAGAGGGGGCGATCTCGCAGCCGGCAATCCTCCCGTCTTTCAGCCTCTTCCAGAACAGGAACGAGAGCCTGTCAGCGGTGAACCGGGGGATCAGGCCGTACTCGCCGCGGGAGGCAATCTGGCTGAGCAGCCGCGAGGTGACGACGAACTGCGATTGCTGCTGGGGCTGCGGCTGGGTTTTCGGCTGCGGCTGCTGCTTCTGCGCCGATGGCTTCTCCACCCCGGCGGGGACAGCAACGGCAGGGGAAGTGGCGACGGGGGCAGCGGTCGCTGGGCCTGCCGCGGAGGCAGGCGCTGGAGCGGCAGCCCTGCCCGTCGTTGGCGCATCCTTCTTCTGGACGGTCATCTCCTCGCGGTCCAGGGTTGCATCATCAAGCCGCATCTTTTCCGCTTCTTTCGGCGCCTCCTCGGCTGCCTCGGCCCTGGGCCTAGCCTCGGAGGCTGCCGGCGCGGCTGGTGTGCCCGCACCCGAAGCCGCCGCGCCTCCCGCCGCAAATCCATATGCCGACGCATCCGCATCCTGTTGCGCGGGAGCCGCGTTCTGCGCCATCTTGGAAAGCGGCTGGGCCACGCGCGGGCTCACGGTGTCTCCCTGCTCCCGCGCCTCCTGGTACACCTTGTTCTGGATCTCAGGGTTCTGCGCAAAGGCATCGAGGGCCATCTGCCGGGAGGACGTGTCGGAGGCAGCGGCGGAATCGTCAGGGGCAATGGACTGCCCCAGGGAACGTGCCGGCGACTCGCGCGCTGCCGCCCCGCGCGGTGGTGACGCCGCGGTCTTCGCCTTCTCATCGCTCCTGCGGGTCTCCGCGAGGATCTCCTGCCGATAGCGCAGCGCGATATTTTGCAGCACCGTGGTTGCCGTCTTGTCGCTGAGGAAGTCGCCGTTCAGCCGCAGGAAAAGCTTCTCGGAAGGACTCAGCGGCCCACCCGGGCGGGGCCAGAGGATGCCGTAGCGCGGGGAAAGCAGAAACGGCACCTTGACAAGCGGTCTCGCCTTCTGCCACTGCCGCAGGGTGCTGCCATAGTCGGCGCCGGCGGGCACGTCCAGGCCGGCGCGCAGCTCCTCAACGACCCGTGCGATCTCGGCATTTGCAAGACCCGCCGTCTGCGTGACCTCGGCCAGGAGCGTCGTTGCGAGCTGCTTTTCCACGAATGCTTCCTCGCGGCCCGCGGCCCTGGTGGAAAGAACTGCCAGCAGGATGCTGGGAACGATCACCGCGGCGATGAAGATGAGACCGAGGAAACGGGATTTTATCCGCATTCTGGCTTCACGCATTGTAGCAGGTGACCCTGCAAACAGTATAGCCATGCGGGGCACGGCCGCGTGTCACGCGCGCATGAAGGAAATGTAAAAAGCGTGCAAAAGGCCGACCCATGGCTGGCCGGCCTGGGGGGGGGCCGCCCGTGCATGCAAACCGGGGGGCCGCGCAGCGGGCCTCACGGGGCCTCAAGGAGCCGATTGACAGATTTCGCGCTTTTTTATATCGTCTAGTTGATCTTTGGGGCGGGGTGCAATTCCCCACCGGCGGTGAAAGCCCGCGACATTCGGGGCTCCGGACGGAGCTTGCGAATCTGAACCGGTGTAATTCCGGTGCCGACGGTAGAGTCCGGATGGGAAAAGATCGGTTTCCCAAAGCTAGAAGCTTTCGACCGTTCCCCCCGCCCCGCAAGGAGTCCAATGGGTACCTACCTGTCCTTCATGGAGCGGGCGATCTCCCTTGCCGAGTGCTCCCGTCCCTTTGCCGGGACCAACCCGCCGGTGGGCGCCGTGCTTGTCAGAGAAGGCGTCGTCATCGGGGAAGGCTTTCACAAAGGGCCGGGTACGCCCCACGCGGAAGCAGCCGCCCTTCTTGATGCGCGCCAGCGCGTCGGGGACACGGGCGCCGCGTTCCCCGGCACCACCCTGTACTGCACGCTGGAGCCCTGCTGCCACTGCGGCAATGGAAAACGAACGCCGCCCTGCACAGAGGCCATCATTGCAGCGGGTGTGGCTCGCGTCGTATTCGCCTGCCTGGACCCCAATCCCTGCGTCGCGGGAAAAGGAGCTGCCCGCCTGCGGGAGGCCGGGGTGTGCGTCGAGCAGGGACTCCTCGTGGACCGCGCGAGGGATCTCATCGAAGCGTTTTCGGTCTCCATCCGTCTCCGCCGCCCCTTCATCCGCCTCAAGTGGGCGCAGAGCCTCGACGGCCGCCTTGCCTGCCGCGGGGGAGCGTCCCGCTGGATCACCAACGAGCAGGCCCGGGGATTCGGCCACCAGTTGCGCGGCATGAACGATGCGGTGATGATCGGGGCCGGCACCCTGCGCACCGATGACCCC
>JBEKVA010000415.1:0-5411 GCA_049514475.1 Spirochaetia bacterium | reverse complement strand
CGAGGTGGAGACCCGCTGCGTTCCCCATGCCGACGGGGAGCCGAAGCACTCGGTGTACCTCTCGGTCTACCGGACCATGGAGCAGGTCCCCCGGGCGGCACTGGGCAGCCTTTACCTGGCCACGGCGGACGGCAGGGTGCTGGAGGTGGAGCCTTCCGCTTCGCTGCCGCAATCGCCGGGTCCCCTGCACCTCTACCAGGAGATCTGCCCGCTGAAGGTGCGCGTGGTGAGCACCCACGACCCGAAGGAGTTCTGCCGATTCATGACGGGCGGAGAGGCGGCTCTCCACGTGCCGCGCCTGTTCTTCGCTGAATTGAAGCTGGGTAAGCTCGCTGAGGACCCGCAGTGCGGAGACATCGGCGACCTCCCCTACCCGACGCCGGAACACCTCCGCGACACCCTCGCGCGCCTGAAGGCGTCTCCGAAGAAGGGGAGCAAGACCGTCGACCGCCAGGCGCCCGCGGAGTTTCATTTCAGGACCGTTGAGAACGGCTTCTTCATGGGCGACCAGGCGGGCTGCACGTACTATCCCATGCCGGCGGAAGGTGACCTGCAGGGCGTGCACTACGAATGGTGGCGCTCAGCCTCGCAGTAGGAGCGTCTCGCGCGGGCGGCGGGACCCCTTGCGCAAACCCCGCCGCCGCAGAATAATCTCCCGCCTGCCATGAGCGCACCCCGCACAAAAGCGGCACCCCCGCACGATTTCATCCTCATCGAGGGTGCCCGACAGAACAACCTCCGCAACCTCAGCCTGAGGCTGCCCCTGCGGAAGCTGATCGTCATCACCGGGGTCAGCGGCTCGGGCAAATCCTCCCTCGCGTTCGACACGATCTACTCCGAAGGCCAGCGCCGCTACGTGGAGACATTCTCCTCCTACACGCGGCAGTTCCTCGACAGGATGGACAAGCCCCGGGTGGACCGCATCGAGGGAATTCCACCCGCCATCGCCATCGACCAGACCAACCCGGTGCGCACCTCCCGCTCGACGGTGGGCACCATGACGGAGCTCAACGATCACCTGAAGCTCCTCTTCGCGCGCGCCTCGCGCCTGTACTGCAAGAATTGCGGCCGCGAGGTCCGCCGGGACACCCCGGAGAGCATCGTGGAGCAGCTTCCGGTCGGCCAGAAGACGATCATTACCTTCCCCGTGACTGTCCCTGACAATTTCTCCCTCGAGGAGGTGATGGACCTGCTTTCAAAGCAGGGCTACACCCGGATCCATCGACAGGAGGGAAAGCGCTTGGAGGTGGTCCAGGACCGGATCACCGTCAGTCCCGCCAACAGGGCGCGGCTCGTGGAAGACCTGGAGGCGGCGCTGAAGTACGGGCAGGGGCGGGTGACCGCCCTGGCCGCGGAGGGCGGGGACGCCGACGACGGGGCGCTGCACTTCTCCTCCGACCTGCACTGTGCCTTCTGCGACATCCACTACGACGACCCCACCCCCAACCTCTTCTCGTTCAACTCCCCTATCGGCGCCTGCACCACGTGCAAGGGCTTCGGCAGAACCATCGGCATCGACTGGGACCTCGTGGTGCCCGATGACACCCGCAGCCTGGCCGGCGGCGCGGTGAAGCCCTGGCAGACGGAAAGCTTCAAGGAGATCCAGGACGACCTCCTGAAGTTCGCCCGCAGGCGGGGCATCCCCACCGACGTGCCCTGGCGCGAGCTTAGCGCGAAGCAGCGCGCGTGGGTCATCGACGGTGAAGGAGACTGGGAGGAGAAGGTCTGGTATGGCGCGAAGCGTTTCTTCGGCTGGCTTGAATCCAAGAGCTACCGGATGCACATCCGGGTGCTTCTTTCGAGGTACCGTGCCTATACCCTCTGCCCTGACTGCGGGGGGGCGCGGCTGAAGCCGGAGGCGCTTCTGTGGAAGGTCGGCGAACAGAAGCTTTCGATTCACGAGGTCATGCTCCTGCCCGTCGACGACTGTCTTTCCCTCTTCCAGGGGCTCGTTCTGCCGTCTCCATTGGACGAGGCTACGCGGATACTTCTGAACGAGATCAGGACCCGGCTGCGCTACCTCGTGGACGTCGGCCTGGGATATCTCACCCTGGACAGGCAGTCACGCACGCTGAGCGGCGGAGAAGTGCAGCGGATCAACCTCACCACGGCGCTGGGCACCTCCCTGGTCAACGCGCTGTTCGTGCTCGACGAGCCCAGCGTGGGGCTGCACCCTCGGGACATCGACCGGCTGATCGGCGTGCTCTGCCGGCTGCGCGATGCCGGCAACACCATCGTCGTGGTGGAGCACGATCCTGACGTCATCCGCGCCGCGGACCTGGTGCTGGACATGGGCCCGGGGGCCGGGGAAAAAGGCGGCCAGATCGTCTTCTTCGGCGAGCTGGCCGAGCTTCTGCGCAGCACCCGTTCACTCACCGCCCAGTACTTGACGGGGAAGAAGAAGGTGGAGGCGCGAAGCGCGCCTGAGATCGGGGCGCGAAGCGCGCCTGAGATCGGGGCGCGAAGCGCGGCGGCGGCAGGCCCCGTGGCGGCACGCCGCGGCCCCGCCGGCGCCCTGCGCATCCTCGGGGCGGCCGAGCATAACCTGAAAAACATCGACGTGGAGATCCCGTTGAGCCGGATCGTCTGCGTGACGGGTGTCAGCGGATCCGGAAAGTCCACGCTGATGCAGGACGTGCTGTACAACGCCCTGCGCTCGCTGAAGCACAAGCCGGTGGACCAGCCGGGAAAGCATCGCGCCATCGCGGGGCATGAGCTGGTGGACGAGGTGGTGCTGGTTGACCAGACCCCCATCGGCAGGACCGCCCGCTCGAACCCCGTGAGCTACGTGGGGGCATTCGACGCGGTGAGAAAGCTTTTCGCCGCCGAGCCGCTCTCCCGCGAGCGCGGGTACACGGCGGGCACCTTCAGCTTCAACTCGGGGACCGGCCGTTGTCCCACCTGCAGCGGCAGCGGGTTCGAGCACATCGAGATGCAATTCCTGAGCGACGTGTACCTGCGCTGTCCCGACTGCGACGGAAAGCGTTTCCGATCCGAGGTGCTGGAGGTGCGGCTGCTGCCGCCAGGGAGCGCAGGCATCACGCCGGGCATCACCCCGAAATCGATGTCCGACGTGCTTGCCATGACGGTGACGGAGGCCTGCGAGTTCTTCTCGGAGGCCCCCGAGGTGATCACCGCCCTGGCGCCGCTGGCGGCCGTAGGCCTGGGGTACGTGAGCCTGGGGCAGCCGGTGCCGACGCTCAGCGGCGGGGAGGCGCAGCGGCTGAAGCTGGCCGGCTACCTGAAAGATACGGGGAGCGGACGCGGGCCGCGCGGGAACCTCTTCCTCTTCGACGAGCCCACCACCGGCCTGCACTTCGACGACATCGCCACCCTGCTCGGGGCGTTCCGACAGCTGGTTGCCGCCGGCCACTCGGTGGTGGTCATCGAGCACAACCTCGACGTCATCCGCGCTTCCGACTGGATCATCGACCTGGGGCCCGAAGGAGGCGAAGCCGGCGGGAAGGTCGTCTGCGTGGGCACACCAGCCCAGGTGGCGAAGAACCAGGAGAGCCGCACGGGAGCCTCGCTGCGGGGCGCAGGGCTTGCCGCGTTTGCCGTGCGTGCGCCGGCGAAACGGCGCCCCGCAAGCGCGACAGCCGCGTCGAAGCGGGCAGCGGCCGAAGCTCTTCCGGGCGTCAGCGACAACTCCATCGTCATCCGCCACGCGCGAGAGCACAACCTGAAGAACGTCGACCTGTCCCTGCCGCGGGACAAGTTCAGCGTGATCACCGGCGTCAGCGGCAGCGGGAAGAGCACCATCGCCTTCGACATCCTCTTCCAGTTCGTGCAGCCGGCCCGCAGGCCGGACGTGGACGGCGTCTACGGGGTGCCTCCCACCGTTGCCATAGAGCAGCGCACCAGCCGCGGGGGAAGGAAGAGCACGGTGGCCACCCTCACCGAGGTCTACCCGTTCCTGCGCCTGCTCTTCGTGAAGCTCGGCATACAGCACTGTCCCGACTGCGGGGTGCCCATCCAGCCGCAGACCCCGGATGCCATCGCAGCCCGTGTGTTGCGCGACTTCCGCGGCAGGCGTGTAAGCGTGCTCGCCCCGCTGATCACCGCCCGCAAGGGGTTCTACACAGACCTCGCGGCATGGGCGGCCTCCAAGGGCTTCGAGAGCCTGCGCGTGGACGGGGAGCTTCTGCCCACCGCTGCATGGCCGCGGCTGGACAGGTTCAAGGAGCACACGATCGAGCTGCCCGTGGGAAGCAGCATCGCCTCAGCGGAACGGGAAGCCTCGCTGCGGGAGCTGCTCACCCGCGGCCTTGATTTCGGCAAGGGGGTGATCCGCATTGCCGGCCCGGGCGCCAAATCCGCCTCCCTTACGGGAGTCGGCGCCAAATCCGCCTCCCTTACGGGAGTCGGCGCCAAATCCGCCTCCCTCACGGGAGTCGGCGCCAAATCCGCCTCCCTCACGGGAGTCGGCGCGAAGGAGACAGTGTTCTCGACAAAGCGCGCCTGCCCGAGCTGCGGCAGGAGCTTCGAGGAGCTGGACCCGCGCCTTTTCTCCTACAATTCCAAGCACGGCTGGTGCCCTTCCTGCTTCGGCACGGGGCAGCAGCTCTCCGGTTTCGACGCAGAGCAGACGGGTGAGGAGATCTGGTGGAACGACTGGTGGGGCGGTCCTGAAAAGCCATGCCCCGCCTGCGGCGGCAGGCGGCTTCGGCCCGAGGCGCTCTCCGTGCTCTTCCGCGGAAAGAACATCGCCGATTTCACGGGGCTGCAGGTTGTCGAGGTCGAGCGGGAAATGAAGAAGCTCAGCTTCTCCGCGAGGGAAGCCGACATCGCGCGGGACATCGTCTCCGAGATCCTCTCCCGCCTGGCCTTCCTGCGCCGCGTCGGGCTGCCCTACCTCACCCTGGACCGCTCGGCGCCAACGCTGAGCGGAGGGGAGGCGCAGCGCATCAGGCTGGCCTCCCAGCTGGGATCCAACCTGCGCGGGGTCTGCTACATCCTCGATGAGCCCACCATCGGCCTGCACGCGCGGGACAACCTCGTGCTCCTGGATACGCTGAGGGCCCTGCGGGAAAAGGGCAATACCGTCATCGTGGTGGAGCACGACGAGGAGACCATCCGCCGGGCGGAGCACGTGGTGGACCTCGGGCCCGGCGGCGGGCTGAACGGCGGGTACGTGGTGGCCGAGGGACCGCTCTCCGCGATCATGCGCAGCAGGACCTCGCTCACCGGCAAGTTCCTCAGGGAGCCCCTGAAGCATCCGCTTTCCATTGAGCGGCGGAGCATCCTCACCGGGGCGAAAGACCGGGCGGAGATCCGCATTTCGGGGGCACGCCTGCACAACCTGAAGGACCTCGAGGTCGCGTTCCCGCTGGCGCGTCTCACCTGCGTCACCGGGGTGAGCGGCAGCGGGAAGAGCACCCTCGTGCGCGAAGTCCTCCACGGGAACCTGC
>JBEKVA010000414.1:0-3804 GCA_049514475.1 Spirochaetia bacterium | reverse complement strand
CCACGCAGGACTCTCGGTCCTGCGCAAAGGTCACCGCGCCGATGTCTTTCAGAGCCTTCAACTCCTCGGCGCCGTCCCTGCCCATACCGGAGAGGAGAATGCCGACCGCGCTTTTCCCGTATACGCTCGCGGCGGAGCGAAAGAGGTAAGAGACGGAGGGACGCAGTCCGTTCTCGGGCTCGCCGTAGCCAAGCCTGATGCGCGGACCGTCGCGCACGCCCATGTGCGCCTGGTCGGGAGCGATGTATACGCGCCGTGGCGCGACGGGCTCTCCATCCACCGCGATGTGCACGGGCAAGCGGCAGGCGCCCGCAAGCCACTCGGCGAATCCGGCCCCGAAACCCGCGGCGATGTGCTGCACGATGAGCACGGCAGCGGGAAAATCGGGCGGCAGAGATGAGAGGATCGTCCTGATGGGCAGCGGTCCGCCCGTGGAGGCGCCAATGAAGATCGCGTCTTTGCGGGTCGATGCGCCCGTCGCCAGTCGAATCGGGGGCGTGGCCTGCGGTCCCGTCGACGCGGGGAGAGGAGCCGGCCTTCGCGACCAGCGCCTCACGACCTTCACTTCCGCCATGAGCTTCACCATGCTGATCAATTCCTGAGACTCGGCTGAGGATTCAGCGAAAGAGCCTCCCTGCGGTTTCGGCACAACCGCGACTGCTCCCGATTCCATCGCGCGGAAGCTCATGCCCACCTCTCCCGCGTCCTCGGCCGCGCTGACGACGATGATGGGCCGTGGAGTTGATTCCATGATTCTTCGGGTAACCTCGTATCCGTTCATGCCCGGCATGTTGATATCCATTGTGATGACGTCAGGCTGAAGGGCGGTCACCGCCTCGAAGGCCGCCGTGCCGTCTCGTACCGCTGCCACGATCTCGATCTGTGGGTCGGATCCCAGCAGGTGCGCGAGGAATTCCCTGTAAACAGCCGAATCGTCGACTATCAAAACACGAACTTTCGATTTCACCCGGCGTTTTTCTCCATTCCGCATGCCGACTACAAATATCGGCGCACAACCTCGAGAAGATTGTTCTGATCGAAGCTGCTCTTCACTAGATAGGCATTGGCTCCCACGTCGATACCCCGCTCCCGATCCTGCCGGGACTCGAGGGCAGTGACCAGGATCAGGGGGAGGTCCGCGAGCTTTTTGTCCGCGCGGATCCGTGCCGTCAGGTCGAAGCCGTTCATTCGAGGCATGTCCACGTCGGACACGACGAGACCGAACTCCCCTTCCCGGAGGCTCGCGAAGGCCTCCGCCCCATCCACGGCCGTTCTCACCGTGTATCCCGCCGCTTCGAGGATGCTCTTGAGCAGTGTCCGTGCCGTGATCGAGTCATCCACAACGAGGATCGACCTTCGACGGGAAGCCGAGGTTTCATCGATCTCTCGGGCGGGCGCGGACGGGGAGGCTGTCTTGACGGCAGATTTCATCAGATCCGCGGCATTCAGAATGAGGACGAGTTTCCCCGTCGCCAGCACCGCGGCGCCGCCGACATTGCGCACCCGGGCCAGTTGCGGGCCAAGGCCTTTCACCAGAACTTCCTGCTCGCCGATGACTTCATCAACCTCGAAAGCAATCCGTCGTTCCGCTACGGAGAGAACGACGATCTGCAGGCTGTTGACGCCCTCCTTTCCCGGATCATCTCCCGGAAGCACCAGAACATCCTTGAGCCGTACGAACGACACCGCCGTGTTTCCCAGCACCACGGTGGCTCGATTTTCGACGGTTGTGATCTCCTCCGTCCGAATCGAGGCGACCCTGTCAATAAAGGTCACCGGAATGATGTACCTTTGTTCTCCGACGCGAACCAGAACACCGCGCATCGTGCTTAACGTCAGCGGCAGGAGCAGCCGAAACGTGGTGCCCGCACCGAGACGCGTCTCAATGGTGACGTCGCCGCCCAGCTTCTCCACCTTTTCTCGAACGATCGCCATGCCCAGACCCCGGCCCGAGATGTCGGTGACGATGGGGCTCGTCGAGACTCCCGACTGGAAAATAAGCGCAAGAATCTCCTGCTCGTTCATGCCTTCTGCGGTCTCGACGGAGATGAGCCCTGATCTTACCACTGCTTCCCTGACTGTCCGGGGGTCGATGCCTGCGCCGTCGTCAGAGATCGCGATCTCCACCTTGTTTGCGCTTCTCTGTTCAATGGCGACGGTGATCACTCCCTGCGGCGCCTTCTTCACGAGAGCTCGTTGCTCGGGCTTCTCAATGCCGTGATCAATGGCGTTCCTCATAAGGTGAATCAGAGGATCCTTGATCTCCTGCAGGATTCTGCGATCGATCTCGACATCGGCGCCGCGCACATCGACCGTTGCCTCCTTGCCTTGTTGCCGGCAAAGGTCGCGTACGATCCGGGGAAGGGTTTCCGTGAGTGAGGAAAAGGGACGGAGCAGAAGCAGCTTCGTCTCCCGCAGAAGAGAGTCCACCATTGCGCCCAGCGCGCGCTGATCTCGCTCCGCCCCCTGGGTGAGGACGGCGAGCCTTTCGCCGAAGTGCCGGGAAAACTCTTCATTCCATTCCAGAAACTCCAACAGCCTCCGCGCATCAACGTTTCGCGAAACGGAAGATTCACCCTCTCGGGCGATCGATTGCCGCAGGGACCAGGCGATGGACTCCACCTTGGACCATTTCCGCTTCCAGCGCATCACCTCGCGCGTCAGCTCTTCCATTGCACCCGCACGGTGCGCAGCGCCCCACCGTGCGGGAACAAGCTCTTCTACCTGTAGGAGGAGTTGATCCAGCTGGTCCGTGGGAACCCTGACCGTTGCCTCCTCCGAAGCTTTCTCGGATTCGGGACGGGGGAGGATCACTTCGAGGTTGGGCTGCGGGAATTGCCCGCCAGAGCCAAGGGAAATGGCATCCAGACGGCCAAGCAGTTCTTCAGTCTGTACGCGGCCCTGCTCCACGGACCCACCACGGGTCGCCAACAGGAGACGTTCAATCTCATCCGTAGCGGAGTGAAGCACGTCCAGCTCGTTGGCCGCCAGGACGATCTCCGTGCGCTTTGCGCGCGCAAGGACTCCTTCCAGCGACTGGCAGATTGTCTCGATGTCCTTCATGTTGACCGCCCGAGCGGCTCCCTTCAGACTGTGCGCCTCCCGAAAGATCCTCTCGACGATAGGCGCGCGCTCCTCGGTCCCGGGGATTCCTTCAAGTTCGGTGAGGCCGGTGGAAATGGCGCGCACGTGCTCCTCCGCTTCCACCCGGAAGGTCTCCAGAAGCCGCTTCTGGAATTCCGGTTCACGCTCGGACATCCGCTTGCACCTCCAGCCGGTAGCGTGCCACCAGCAGCTTCAGCTTCTCCCCCAGCTCGTGCAGCTGCCGCGCCGCCGCCTCCGCCTGCTTCGTGCCGGCTACGTTCTGTGCACTGGCCAGCTTGATGCTCTCCATCGCCTGCGCAACCTGGTCCATGCCCACTACCTGCTGCTGGCTGGAGGCCGCAATCTGCGTCGAGGCCTGCGCCGCCTCGGCAATGCTCTCGCTCAACTGCCGAATGGCTTCGCTCACCTCCCCCGACTGCTTCACCCCAGCCTCCACCACCTTGCTGCCTTGCTCGGTGGCCATCACCGCCGCACTGGTCGCCTTCTGCACCTCTCCCAGTATCCCCCGCACCTGCGACGTTGCCTGCTTGGACTGCTCGGCAAGACTTTTCACCTCCTGCGCCACCACCGCAAATCCCTTGCCCTGCTCCCCTGCCTTCGCCGCTTCGATCGCCGCATTCACCGCCAGCAGATTCGACTGCTCCGCCAGATCGTTCACCGTGGCAATGATCTCCCCGATCGCCTGGCTCTGCTCACTCA
>JBEKVA010000413.1:0-3808 GCA_049514475.1 Spirochaetia bacterium | reverse complement strand
AGGAAGTCCCTGTCGGAGAGCCCGGCCGCCGTCTTGTTCCCTGAAAGGCGGCCTATCTCGGCGCGCCCGCCTTTTCCGCCCGCCATGTCCGCCGCTCCTTCCTCAGAACCTGACGACGTCTTTCTTGCCGAGCATCGGCAGAAAACGGGTCGCCTCTTCGACGACGGTTTCCAGCACGACCAGGTCGCGCGAGTCTCGGGCAAGCTTCCAGAAGGTTGAAAGCCGGGGGCCCAGGACCTCCAGCACCTCCGCCCGCAGGGACGGGTTCTCTACAACATTGATGGCGCCGCGGATGCTGACTACCTCGTCGAGCGATGGCGTCTGGAACATCCATTCCACCCGCGGGTGCGAGCGAATCTGCAGGACCTTGGCAAAGCTCGGCGCGGTGATGGCGTAGATGGCGCCCGGCCGCTCGCGCATGATCGTCGGGGTGAGCCAGCGCAGGTGTGGATTCCCTTCCTGGTCGACAGTGGCGAGCAGACCCGTCCCGTGCGCCTCTATGATGGCACTGACCCTGTTCATCACCTCGCGGCTGTCCATGCCTCCAAGATAGAATAATCAGAGGCCGCATTCAAGTTGTCCGACGAACCGCAATGTGATTATACTCGCCGGCATGCTCGCGCAGCCCTTTATCTGGGAAACCCACGGCATCCACGTCGGCACGGGGTCGGATCACGTCAAACACGGTATAGACGACCTGGACGCCGTGGTGGAGCGTGCCGTCGCCCTGGGCTTCCCCGCGGTGACATTCGTCATTCACACCCCCCGGCTCACGCGGTTCCGCTACACGAGCGAGCGGGCAACCGACGTGAAGTTCATCAGGGGGGACGCCTCTTATTTCGATTTCTCCAAGACGATGGCGGGGCTGCGGGAGCGGTTTTCAGCCCGTATCCAGGTCCGCTGCGGGGTGGAGCTCGAGTGGCTGGGCACCGGCCTGGGCCTGCAGTGGAACCGGGCCAAGCTCTTCCAGGCGCACGGGGTGGACTTCGTGGTCAGCTCGGTGCATTTCGCGCCCAACGGCCTTCCGTACGACGGGTCCCCCGAGGAAACGCAGGAGCTGATCCGCAAGCGCGGCGGGGTGGAGCCCTTCTGGGCCGCCTATTTCGACGAGTGCATCGAGATGGTGGACGCCACCTGGCAGATGATCTCCGTGGTGGGGCACCTGGACCTTCCCAAGCTGTATGCACCGCTGCCGGCGTGCCTCACCGACCTCGACGGGGCCGACAGCGAAACCGCGCGGCGGCTGTTCACCCTGCTGGAGATGATCGCGGAGCGCAATCTCGCCCTGGACGTGAATCTCTCGGGGCTGCGCAAAGGGGTCGGGATCTACCCGCACCAGGAGATCCTGCGCCGCGCCCGGGTCCTGGGCATCCCGGTGGCCCTGGGAACCGACAGCCATTCCCCCGAGGATCTCGGCAGGAACTACACGGAGGGCCTCGCCGCGGTGCAGCAGGCCGGCTACCGCTACTACGTGTCCTTCTCCCGCGGCATCCCCGAGAAACGCTCCCTGCGGCCGAAGGGCGAGGAAGGCTATCGAATTCTGAACCTCGGCATGGAGATGCTGAACCACCGCTTCTCACGTGAGAAACGCCTGGAGATCCCCCACCTTTCTTTTGGCGGCGGCCTGCGGCGTCTGCAGAAGGACTTCCCCGAATCCTCGTCCCTGGGCTCCTTTCACGCGCTGCGGGTGCGCAAGGAGGAGCGCTCGATCACGATTTCCGACCGCATGCCCGCCTACGAAGGCGGGGAGATCACCTGTCTTTTCTCCCATCACAAGGACCTTCCGGGGACGCTTGCCATACTGCTGAACACGCTGGCCTCCGAGGAGATCAACGTGGAAACCGCGTGGCTGAACTCCCTCCTGGACGGAACGGCCACCGCGTACCTCACCCTCGGCGGGCCGCGGGACGGCATCCGGGAGGCGGTGCAGTTCGTCCTGGGCACCGCGGGGGACCGGTTCCTGCGCATCGAGCCGGAGGTGCGCATGCGCCTGCCGCCCCTGAAGCCCGCCGCCGCCTACCTGCTGGAGGTGGACGGGGTGTGGCTTCCCATACCCGTCTCCCGTCACATGCTCATCGCCGTGCACGCCAACAGGCCCGGCGTCGTGCTCGTGCTGCTGTCGGCCCTCGCCGCCCGCGGGGTGAACGTGGTGGACCTGCAGCTGGGAGCGCGGGGGGACAAGAACTTCGCGGCCCTCGGCCTGGAGGGGGATGAGCGTGACGTGGCCGAGGTGGTCCGCAGGCTGGGCCCCTCGTACCTGGAGGCGTCGCAGATCGTGCTGGGAAGCGTACTCCCATGAAGCGCACCGTGAAGGCAAAACAGGAGAACTCACGGATGTGCTTCGTCTGCGGCCTGAAGAACCCCGCGGGCCTGCATGCGTCGTTTTACGAGATCGACGGGGGGGAGCTCATGGCGCTGTTCAGCGCGCGCGAGGAGCACCAGAGCTACCCCGGCCGCCTGCATGGAGGCATTTGCGCGACGATCCTCGATGAAACCATCGGACGTGCCATCATGATCCGCTCCCAGGGGGAGGTGTGGGGTGTGACCGTGGAGTTCACCACGCGTTTCAAGAAGCCTGTTCCCATGGACAACCCCGTGCGGGTCATCGGCAGGATCGTAAAGGAAGGTTCGCGGATCTTCGAAGGCACGGGGGAAATCCTCCTTGCCGATGGCAGCGTGGCAGTGGAGGGGCGGGGCAGGTATATCAAGATGCCCATAGAGAAGATCGCGGACTTCGACAGGGACGCGCAGGAATGGAAGATCACGGCGGAGGACTCCGATCCCGTCGAGCTGGACGCTGGGCCGCCGCTCGCGAAGGACGCGCCGGGCGGTGCTTGACACCTTATATCCATCCATGGCACGCAGGAGAGCGATATGACGCGAACAATCATCATTTTCACCGCGCTGGCCCTCGCCGCCGTGATTCCCGCTGCAGCACAGAGTGCAACACTTCCTGACGGGCTGTATGCCGAGATCAAGACGCCGAGGGGAACGATCGTCTGCCTGCTGGAGTTCACGAAGGCCCCCATGACGGTGGCCAATTTCGTCGGGCTGGCAGAAGGGACCATCTCCGCCAACGGTGCGAACAAGAAGTTCTACGACGGGCTCACATTCCACAGGGTCGAGGACTGGGTGATCCAGGGGGGAGACCCGAGCGGCAACGGCACCGGCGGGCCCGGCTACCAGATCCCCAACGAGACGGACCCGAGCCTCACCCATTCCAAAGAGGGTGTGCTCGCCATGGCCAACTCGGGACCTGACACAAACGGCAGCCAGTTCTACATCACCCTGAAGCCCGCCTCCTGGCTGGATGGCGGCTACAGCGTCTTTGGCCACGTGGTGCAGGGCATGGACGTCGTGAAGGCCATCAAGGCAGGGGACAAGATGAGCAGCGTGCGCATCCTCCGCGTGGGCGCGGCGGCCGGCTCGTTCGTCGTCACGCAGAAGAGCTTCGACGCCCTGGTTGCCAAGGCAAAGGCGGGAAAGGAAGAGAAGGCGAAGAACGACAGGCTGGCGGCCCTCGCGCTGATCAAGAAGCAGTGGCCGAACCTCACCACGACCAGCTCGGGTCTCATGTACGAGGTGCTGAAGAAGGGCACAGGCGGAAGCCCCGGACCCACGGCCGCGGTAAGCGTCAACTACGCGGCAATGCTCCTCGACGGCAAGGTCATCGACAGCACGGCCTCCCGCGGGCAGCCGGCCACCCTGCAGGTGAACCGGGTGATCAAGGGATGGACCGAGGCCCTTCTGGCGATGAGGCGCGGGGAGAAGCGGCGGCTGGTGATTCCGCCCGAGCTCGCCTACGGCA
>JBEKVA010000412.1:0-3813 GCA_049514475.1 Spirochaetia bacterium | reverse complement strand
CATACAGGTAGCCGATCCTCGATGGCCCGACAATGCCTTTCAGCTCCTCCAGCCTGCCGTACCATCCCGTGGTCCCGCAGACGGCGCTGAGACCGAAGCTGACGTAGCGGCGCGCATTCTCCAGTACCGCATCTGCGTGGGAGAACTCGATGGCTATGTCGGATTTTCCGGCAAGCTCGGAGCCGAGCTCCTTGGCATCGACGCCTTTCTGCGCGGGATCGACGCGCGCGCTCACCGTGTGGCCGCGCTCCAGGAGCACTTTTTCCACTTCACGGCCCATGCTCCCGAAACCGATGATGAGGACTCTCATGGTGTCGGCATCATAGGATGAGCCGCCGGAGAGTTCAAGTATCCACGTGCTCTGGATGCCGGGGGGAGCGCAAAAAAGGCCGGCCCCGCGGTGCGCGCGTACGCGCAGAGCGGGCCGGCCCGCGCGTATGCCACGGTGTTGGGGCTACGTGCCCAGGGACTGCACCAGGGTGACAACCGACGTGTTGACGATGTCATCCACCGAGCAGCCGCGGGAGAGGTCGCTCACCGGCTTGGCGAACCCCTGCAGGAAGGGGCCGTACGCCTCGGCATTCGCGAAGCGCTGCACGAGCTTGTAGCCGATGTTGCCGCTCTGCAGGTCGGGGAAGATCATGGTGTTCGCCTTGCCGGCAACGGGGGACCCGGGGGCCTTCTTAGCGGCAACGCTGGCAATCAGCGCCGCGTCAGCCTGCATCTCGCCGTCCACCAGGAGCTTCGGGTTCCTTTCCTTGATGATCTTCAGCGCGTTGACCACCTTGTCCACCAGCGGGTGGGAGGCGCTTCCCTTGGTGGAGAAAGACAGCATGGCCACCAGGGGCTCCGCCTTCAGGAATGTGCGGCAGGACTCGGCGGAAGAGAGCGCGATGTCGGCAAGCTGCTCCGCGGTGGGATCGGGAACCACGGCGCAGTCGGCGAAGATCATGTGCCCGTCGACGCCCCACTTCGTGCCGGGGAGATAGGTGACAAAGCAGGACGAGGCGGTCTTTATGCCGGGCGCCGTCTTGACGATGGTCAGGGCGGCCCGCAGGACCTTGGCGGTTTCGCTGTCAGCGCCCGAGACCATGGCATCCGCCCGTCCCTTGCGCATCATCATGGCCCCCCAGTGCTGGGTGTCGCCCATGAAGACCTTCTCCGCATCCTCGCGGCTCTTGGCCTTGCCCTTGCGCAGCTCGAAGTACTCATCGACGTATTCTTTCCTCAATGCAGAGGTGGCGGGCTCCTCCAGGCGCAGGCCTTTCAGGTTGACTCCCTGCTTCTTTGCTTCCGCTTCGATCTGGGACAGGGTGCCGAGCAGCGTAACCTCGCTGGCAAACCCCTGGTCGAGGATGATCCGGGCCGCTTTCAGCGTCCGTCCCTCGTAGCCCTCGGGGAGCACGAGCTTCCGCGGGTTCGCCTTTGCCTTTGCGCGCATTTCTTCTATAAAGTTCACCTTCTGGCTCCTTTCAGCGATCTGGTGGGTGATTGTGGCAGGCCCAAGTATAGCTTTTTCCCCGAAAACTGCAATAATCGCGCTCATGACAGTCGGCGTGTACGGCCTCGGCAGGTTCGGCTCCTTCTGGGCGGAGCTCCTCTCGCACTCCTTTCCCGTCTGCGCCTATTCGCGCTCCCCGGAGAGACCCACGCCGCCCGGGGTGCGCAGGGCAGGGGAGGAGGAGGTCCTGGCCCAGCCTGTGATTTTCCTCTGCGTCGCCATCTCCGCCATGGAGGAAGTGCTCCAGCGCACCCGGGGAAAGCTTTCCCGCGAGGTGCTGGTGATGGACACCTGCTCCGTGAAAACATACCCGGTCGGCCTGATGGAGAAGCTCCTGCCCGCCTCCGCATCGATCCTCGGCACCCACCCCATGTTCGGGCCCGATTCGGCCCGCGGCGGCGTGAAGGGGCTTCCGATGATCCTCTGCCCCGTGCGCGTGACGGCACGGGACCTCGAGCAGTGGCGGGAGCTCTTTGCCGGGCTGGGGCTCGCCGTTTCCGTCATGACACCCGATGAGCACGATCGGGAGGCGGCGTTCACCCAGGGGGTTGCCCACTACATCGGCAGGGTCCTCTCGGACCTCGGCGTCCGCGCTTCCCCGATCGGGACCATGGGATTCAACAAGCTGCTGGAGATCGTCGAGCAGACCTGCAATGACCCCTGGCAGCTCTTCCTCGACCTACAGCGCTACAATCCGCACACGCGCGAGATGCGCGCGCGCCTGGAGCAATCCCTGCGGTCGGTCCTGACGGCCATTGACATGCCCGGCGGGCGCGGATACCGTATCGGCAAGAATCTGCGGGACGGAGTGACTGATGGCTGAAGTACATATCAAGGACATCGACGAGCACGAAATCGACACCATCCTGGCGGAGGACATCGATTTCGAAGGCCACCTCACCTTCAAGAAGCCCCTGATGATCAAGGGGAAGTTCAAGGGGGAGATCAAGTCGACCAGCTCGCTGTACATCGGGGAGAAGGCGTACGTGGAGGCGGCAACGGAAGCCGGCATCGTCTCCTCCAAGGGCAGGCACAAGGGAAATATCGTGGGCCATGCCCGCGTGGAGCTGTTTTCAACCGCGCAGGTGGATGGCGACATAACCACCCCTGACTTCGTGGTGGAAAGCGGCTGCAAGTTCAACGGCAACTGCAACATGAGCGGCGGTCCGAAGAAAGAGGCCCACGCGGCAGCCGCTCCCTCCGCTGGCAGCGCCGGTCAGCAGCAGCCCCAGCAGGGCGGACAGCAGGTGCACGCGCAGCAGCCCCAGCAAGGCGGGCAGCAGGCGCACGCGCAGCAGCCCCAGCAGCAGCAGGGACAGCAGGGGGCGAAGCCGCCCAATGCAGGCGGCCCCAGCCAGCAGCCCCCGGGCCAGCAGCAGGGGGGCCAGCAGA
The DNA here is from genome assembly GCA_049514475.1 of Spirochaetia bacterium. Classification (GTDB taxonomy): domain Bacteria; phylum Spirochaetota; class Spirochaetia; order SZUA-6; family Fen-1364; genus Fen-1364. Next base: position 920 of record JBEKVA010000412.1, on the reverse strand, counting down.
GGCCACAAAATTCCAGCGGTTCATCGGGGGGTCAGCAGAGATGAGGAGACGGCTTGCGGCACTGGCAGCGCTCTTCGCCTTCATCACCGGCGGCACCCTGTTCGCCCAGGACAAGCCGGACGCGCTCCAGCTCTACAGGGCGAACAAGTTTGCGGATGCCATCAAGGTGTGCCAGCAGGAGCTGAAAGACTCCCCCGGCAACATCGATTCGCACGTGGTCATGGGATGGAGCTATCTTCGCCTGCAGCAGTACGCGGACGCGCTCGCCGTTGCCCAGAAGGCCACCGCAATCAATCCCAACGATCCGCGGGTGGTGCAGATCCTCGGGGAAGCCGACGTGTACCTGGGCAAGACCGACGATGCCCTGAAGAATCTCGAAGAGTACGTCGCGCTCCGCCCCAACGGGGACCGGATCGCGCGTGTGTACTGGCTCATGGGCGAGTGTTACATACGGCTGAAAGCGCTGCAGAACGCGGATATCGCGATCTCCACGGCCGTGTACTATGAGCAGAACAACGCCCTGTGGTGGGCGCGCCTGGGGTACGCGCGTGAGCTTGCCAGCGATCTGAAGCGGGCAGGGGAAGCGTATGACAGGGCCTTGAAGCTCGATCCCGGCCTGGTCGATGCCCAGCGTGGCAAGGACAGCGTCGACAGGAAGCTCAAGGGGCAGTAAATGACGCGGTCCGGCCGCGTCGCTTTCCACACATTCGGGTGCAAGCTCAACCAGTTCGAGACCGAGGCGCTCGCCTCTTCCCTGCGCACGCAGGGCTTCACCGTTGTTCCTGAAAACCAGGATGCCGATGCGTACATCGTCAATACCTGCACCGTCACCACCAGGGCCGATCACAAGGCCCGCGCGCTGATCCGAGCACTTGCGCGCAGTCATCCCGATGCGGTGCTCCTCGTCACGGGCTGCTCGG
>JBEKVA010000411.1:0-3817 GCA_049514475.1 Spirochaetia bacterium | reverse complement strand
GGCGGCCCGCGCGCCCCGGCGCGTCTCCACCCCTGACTGCGAAAGGAGCGTCCGCACCTTGTGGATTGTCTCGGCCAGGATGGGCAGCCCGCTGCGCGCCAGCGCGCGGGCAATGAACTCGGCATCACCGCCGGCCGGCAGGCCCTGCCGCTCGATGGCGGCGCGCACCACGTCCGGCAGGACATCGGAGATCGTGAGGATGAGCTTGCCTCCGGCAGAGCCCACGCGTGCCCGCAGCAGCGCGCCCGGCTCCAGGGCAAGGGCGGAGAACGCCGGGTACACCCGGCCGCCGATTCCGACCGCCCACTTCGTTCCCTCCAGGCGCTTGATGACGTGGAGCGTCACCAGGTCGCCCAGGTGAAGGCCGGGCTCCAGCCGAGGCGATATCTGGATGTTGCCCCCGACCGGGTTCGGATTCATGGTGCCCTCGCGGGCTCCTCAGCTTGTCTCCTGGCCCTCTGCGACAGCGGCCTCGGGCGTTTCCGCCTTCCCGGTCTCGGGAACCTTCTCGCGCTTGCGGTGGATGAGCTCCTGGACCTTGGCGGCCTTGCCGGACCGTCCCCGCAGGTAGTACAGCTTGGCGCGGCGGATGCGGCCCTCGCGGACGCGCACGATTTTCGCAATCTTCGGCGAGTGCAGGGGGAAAATCCTTTCCACCCCGACGCCGTAGCTGATCTTGCGCACCGTGAACGTCTTGCGAAGCCCGTCCCGCTTCATGGCGATGACGATGCCTTCGAACACCTGCACGCGCTCGGTCTTCCCCTCGATGATCTTGAAGTGGACCCTGACCGTATCTCCGATGCGGAACTCCTGCGCATTTTCCTTCAGCTGTTCCGCCTCAAGGGCCTTCATGATGTCCATGTTCAACTCCTTCTTTCCTGATCTTCAGCACAAGCTCCCGGGCCTCCGCGGGGAGGCCGTCGGCATCCAGGAGCTCCGGGCGGTGCTTCATCGTCTTCTCGATGCTCTTCTCCAGCCGCCACCGGCGGATCTTTTCGTGATGCCCCGAGGTGAGGACTTCCGGCACCCGCATTCCCCGAAAGACCTCCGGACGCGTGTAATGGGGATACTCCAGCAGACCCGCCGAGAAGCTTTCCTCCTCCAGCGACTCTCCCGTGATCACCCCCGGCAGCAGCCGCGCCACCGAATCCACGACGACCATCGCGGCGACCTCTCCGCCGGAGAGCACGTAGTCCCCGATGGAAAGCTCGTCGGTGACGAGCGACTCTATGACCCGCTCATCGATCCCCTCGTACCTCCCGCACAGCAGCGTCAGCTCCTGGTCCTTCGCCAGCTCCTCTGCCACCCTCTGCGTGTAAGGCCTGCCCCCGGGGCTCAGGTAGATCACCCTGCTCCCCGTGACCGCCGTGGCCTCGATGGCCGCGGCAATCGGCTCTGGCTTCATCACCATGCCCGGGCCCCCGCCATAGGCGGCATCATCGCAGACGTGATGCCTATCCGTGGCGAAGTCCCGGATGTCCACCAGCCGCACGTTGAGCAGCTCGCGCGCGATTGCCCGCGCCAGGATCGAGCTTTCCAGGAACCCGGTGAACAGGCCCGGGAAAAGGGTGAGCACCGTCATTCTCACCGGAGAATCTCATCCCCCTTGATGAAGATCCTCCCCCGCTCCAGCTCCACCGCGCCGATGAAATGATCGGTGAAAGGAACCAGGTGCGTCTTCCCTTCCTTCCCCTGCACTTCAAGGAGCTGCGCCGGTCCCCCGTCCCAGACGGAGCGCACGGGACCGATCTCCTCCTCACCGAACCAGAGGCTGCAGGTGCACAGGTCAGCCTCGTAATACTCGCCCGTCTCCAGCTGCGCCGCCTGGCCCCTCGGCACCCAGATCTCCCAGCCGACAAGCCGCAGCGCCCTCTCCGGGGTGTCCACGCCGGCAATCTTGATGATGACCCCCGGCGGCTGCGGCCGCACCGACTCGAGTACCAGGCGTTTCTCCTGGCTCCCGCGCAGGAACAGCGCCTCCTTCAGCACCAGGAGGTGATCGGCCTGCCCGGAGAAGCTCTTCAGCTTCAGTTCTCCCGACACCCCGTGCGTCGAGGTAACGACGCCGACGGCCAGCATGTCGCGGAGGGCACGGGGTGCCATGGACCGTCCCCGGTCAGTCGAGGATCTCGAGCACGACCCGCTTCCCCGACTTGGTGGAGGCGGCGCTCAGCAGCGTGCGCACGGCCTTGGCAATCCGTCCGTGCTTCCCGATGACTTTCCCGATGTCGTTCTCGGCGACCTTCAGCTCGAGGATCGTTGACTTCTCCCCCTCGATGACGTTCACCACGACGCCTGTCGGATCGTCAACGAGGGTCTTCGCTATGTATTCGACAAGATCCTTTTCCACGGATCTCTCCTTTCGAGCCGCCCCCTACGCCCCGACGACAGGCTTGCGCTCGAGGAGCTGCTTCACCGTGTTCGACGGCGTGGCCCCCTTGGCAACCCAGCTCTTCACCTTCTCCTGGTTCACCGAGAACTGCTTCTCCAGCTTCTCGGTGGGATGGTAGAGACCGATCTCTTCCAGCACGCGGCCGTCCCGGGGCGTGCGCGAATCCATCACGACGACACGGTAAAACGGCTTCTTCTTGGTCCCGAACCTCTTCAGCCTGATGCGCACGCTCACTGGCGCCCTCCTCTTTTCTCCTGTCCCTGGCCGCCGAGTTGCGACAGCACCTGGGCCTGATATTTCGAGTTCTTCGACATCTTTTTCATCATAGAACACGTCTTCTCGAATTTTTTCAAGAACCTGTTCACTTCGTGCACCGAGGTCCCGCTTCCCTTTGCCAGCCGCGTCCTGCGGCGCGGCCCGATGATCCGATAGTTCTTCCGCTCCATCGGGGTCATGGAAAGGATGATGGCCTCCTCGTGGCGCATCTCCTTCTCGTCGATCTTCTCCTCCGCCCCCGACCCTTTGAGCCCGGGGATCATGTCCACAAGGGACTGCAGGCTGCCCATCTTGCGCATGCGGCGGTACTGGTCCAGCATGTCTTCCAGCGTGAAGGTCTCGGAGGCCAGCTTGTCCTGGAGATCCTGGGCTTCCCCCAGCTCCATGGTCTGCTGCGCCTTCTCGACCAGGGTCACCACGTCCCCCATGCCGAGGATCCGGGAGGCAATCCGGTCGGGGTGGAACGGCTCGAGGCCGTCCAGCTTTTCCCCCACGCCGACGAACTTGATCGGCTTGCCGGTGATGCTCTTTACCGAGAGGGCCGCCCCGCCCCGGGTGTCGGAGTCGAACTTCGTGAGGATGACCCCGGTCAGGGACACCTTCGCGTCGAACTCTTTCGCGATGTCCACCGCGTTCTGGCCCGTCATGGCATCCGCTACCAGAAGGACCTCGTCTGGTTTCGCCGCGGAGCGGATACGCAGAAGCTCGGCCATCAGCGCATCGTCGGCCTGCAGACGACCCGAGGTGTCCACGATGACCACGTTGAACTGCTCGCGCCTCGCCCGCGCCAGCGCGCTCTCCACGACCTTCACCGGGTCGCTGGTCTCCTGCCGATGCACCTCGACGCCGGCGGACCTGCCGAGCACGACAAGCTGCTCGACCGCCGCGGGGCGCACCAAGTCCGCCGCCACGAGAAGCGGCACCCTCCCCTGCTCCTTCAGGCGCAGGGCGAGCTTGGCCGCCGTGGTGGTCTTGCCCGAGCCTTGAAGGCCGGCCAGCAGGATCACCGAAACCGTGTCGGGACCTTTCAAGGTCAGTCCCTGGCTCTCCCCGCCGAGGAGCGCCACCATCCGGTCGTAGAGAATCTTCACGAACTGCTGGCCGGGGCTCACCGAGCGCAGCACCTTCTCTCCGAGCGCCTCCTCCGTT
>JBEKVA010000410.1:0-3820 GCA_049514475.1 Spirochaetia bacterium | reverse complement strand
ACGGCGGTTGAGCCGCGGTGTCAGCGCGGGCCTATGCCAAGGGCACCTAAAAGCTCATCCAGGTCCCTGATGATCAGGTCGGGAACGGGTCCTTCGGGCAGGGGCGCCTTCGCCGCTTCGGGGCCATCCGAACGACGAAACCAGCAGGTGCGCAGGCCGGCAGCCGCTGCCCCGACCATGTCATACCTGTAAGAGTCCCCCACGTACACGCATTCCCTGGGCGGCAGGCCCATCCGGCGTATCGCCTCCTGGAATATGCGCACGTCGGGTTTCCGAATCCCCACCTCATCCGAGAGGACAATGCAGGAAAACAGGTGACGCACGCCGAGGCCTTCAAGCTTGCGGTACTGGATGTCGACGAACCCGTTGGAGACGACGCCGAGGGGAACGCGCCCCGCGAGCCCCGTGAGGCAGTCAACGGCATGCGGCACCGCCGGGCATACCCCCCTGTAGCTATCCAGGTAAATGTCGTTCACCTGGGCTGCGTTCGAAGGTTCCCGGCCGAGAAGCCCGAGGAAGACACTCCAGCGTTCCAGGCGCGGCTCGTCGATGGGCTCGCGGCGGTCGAGCCGGGCGCTGACAAGGCGATCCGATTCGCTGAACGCGGCGCTCGCAGCACTCCTGTCCACCCCTGCGAACAGGGACGGGAGCCCTTCGAGGATTGCCGAGAGAAGCTGCAGCTGGGCTGATGCCCGGTCATACAGCGTATCGTCGACATCGAAGAGCACCGCCCCCGGTTTCGGCAGAAACGATTCCCTCGTGCTACACCAGCTCGTTCAGCGGCGTGCCATCGCGCGGTACGAACTGCCTCCAGTAGCGAAGGCTTTCCTTCATGCGGGCCATGGTGTCGTGATTGTAGTCTATGTTCGAGGCGAATATCTCGAAGGAGAGATAGATGTCTCCGGTTCGCGGCGGCATCCCGGGCGCGGCCGGCCGCTCGTAGGATCGGGCGAGCGCTGCAAGGAGCTTCTTCCCTTCGATGATGCCCGTCTTGTTGTTCCCGGCGGTGAACGGTGCGTGGTGAGAGGTGACCCCGTTGTTCTGCTGCATGTGGATGACGGGGGAGTACGCACCAACCGTTTCCAGCCAGGCGTAGGTGTCCCCGTCGGATTCTCGGGCAAAGAGATAAGGGCAGGGGTCCATCGCCTTGAGGATCCGGTCTACCGACGCGGCGTCCTGGGAGGCGGGAGACTGGATGGCATCGTAATAGAGCTTGTAGGCAGACGCCGGCCCCAGCCAGACGTTTTCCAGCTTCTCACCCTGGCGGCCCTTTTTCAGGACCTCCGCTACTTTCTCCGCCGTTGGCTTGAGAAATCTCCTCTGCCCGACCTGGTGGCCCACGTCAATGGTGACGAACGCGGGGCTGTGCGTGCGCGCATACAGCTTGCGCAGCATGTCCTCCGTGCCCTCGATGGTCCAGGGCGGCTGGTGCGGGGCGTACATCTGCTCGAAGCTGATTGCCACCGGCTTCTGCGCCTGGGAGTAGGCCACGAGCTCGGCCAGGGACCGCAGGATATGCTCTTCGCTTTTTGCATAGGCGTCGGGGGACTGCAGGACGTCGTCCGACATGGCGAAGAGAGAAAAGCCCACCCCGGCTGCGCCGACTTTTCGCGCAAGGCGCACCGCGGGTTTCAGCCAGCCATCGAGAAGCTTCTGGCGGACCCTCGGGTCCTTGTGCGCCAGTCCAACCGTTCGATAGGTCTGGTAGCCGGTGTAGAAGTTGGCAATGCGGATGCCGCGCTTCTGGCCCTCCGCAAGAACCTCGTCGGCCCAGTCCTCCATGTAATCCGTTGGGGCGAACAGGGGGTCGCACTCATTGTCTGTACTGGCCTCGACCCAGCTTCCGCCAATTTCTTCGACCGCGCTCATCCAGGCCGACGGCGAAATCCAGCGCTTGATTGCGAAACAGTTGTCGATTGCCAGATACACCTTGGGAAAGTCCTTGGTCTGTTCCATGGACGCACATAATAGTAGAGAGTCACATCTTAGGCAAGAATATTTGAAAAAAAATAAGTTTTTCTTGACAATATAAAAAAATATGCAATAATAGTCACAACTTTTGGTAGTTAAGTACAATCCTTGTACGTTGGCAACCATAGAATACTTGGAGGGGGATGTAGATGAAGGCCGCGGTAGTCAATCAAAAGCTGGGCAAACCTGAGATCGTGGATATCCCTGTTCCTGAAATCGGAGATGGTGAAATCCTTTTCAAGCCCATGGCCTGCGGGGTCTGCGGAAGCGATGTCCTTGGCTGGAATATCAAGGGGCCGGGAACCTTTGGCCACGAGCCTGCCGGGTGCGTCGTCAAGGTTGGGAAAGGTGTCACGAATGTGAAGGAGGGGGACCGCGTCTTCATCCACCACCGCGTGCCCTGCATGACCTGCCATTACTGCCGCCGCGGGCATTTCACCCTTTGCAAGGACTACAAGGAATACGGGTTCGACCCCTCGGCATACGCCGAGTTCACGCGCGTGAAAGAGCGCCACGTGCGCACGGACATCATCCATCTCCCCGACGATATTCCCTTCGAGGTGGGGTGCCTCATCGAGCCAATGGCCACCATGTGGCGGCTCATGACCCGCGCAGGCATCCACGGCGGGGACACGGTGCTCGTCATCGGGGCCGGAGCCCTGGGATTGTCAGCCGTCCAGGTTGCGCAGCGATTCGGGGCAAGCATGGTCGTCAACAGCGACTTCAACGAGTGGAAGCTCGCGTACTCGCGGGCGCTGGGCGTCGACCTGGCCATTGACCGCAGCAAGCTCAGCGAGAAAGAGGCGGCGGAACAGATCCGCTCGCTCAACCACGGCCGCCTGGCGGACGTGGTCGTGGTGATCCCGCCCATGGTCTCCGTGCTCGAGGAAGGGATCAGGATGACGGAGAAGGGGGGCCGCGTGAGCCAGTTCGGCCCGACGGGACCCGGCGAGCTCCTGACGATCGACCCCAACGAGTTCTTCTTCAAGGAAATCACGTACGCCTCCAGCTACTCATCCTCTCCGCTTGAAACCAAGGAAGTGGCAGACATGATTTTCCGGGGCAAGCTGAAGGTGCAGCACCTGATCACGCACCACTTCACCCTGGACCAGATCATGGAGGCCCTGGCCCTCAAGGACGAGGCCGAGCACTCCCTGAAGATCGTCGTGCACCCGCACCCGAAGGAGTATTTCGGCTCCAAGCCCACCGGGCCTCAGCCCTGCTGAACACGGAGGAAGCCATGAGCGCGAGCTACCTGATCGGCATCGATGCCGGGACGACCGTCATGAAGACAGTGGTATTCGACCTCGCGGGAAACGAAATCGCCAAGGCGGCATACCCGGCGGAGATCATCCATGCGCACCCCGGCTGGGCGGAGCAGGACATGAACGCCGTCTGGAACGCGGTGGCCTCCAGCTGCAAGGACGCCATCTGCAAGGCGAAGATCCGGCCGCAGGACATCAAGGCCGTCTCCTTCTCAGGGCAGGGCGCGGGGATGTGGCTCGTCGACAAGAAAGGCGCGCCGACACGCCTGGCGGTGAGCTGGCTCGACGGCCGCGCGAGTGACATCATCGACGACTGGAAGAAAGACGGGACCATCGACAAGCTGGTCGACGCCTGCGGGGTGGTGTACTACTCGGCGACTTCCCCGGCCGTCATATTCCGCTGGTTCAAGGAAAACGACAGGCGCGCCCTCGATGATTCCGGCCACGTCCTCTGGGCAAAGGACTGGGTCCGTTACTGCCTTACCGGTGAGCTCATGACTGACGAGAGCGATCCCTCGCTAGGCATGCTCGACCCGCACACGCGCGCCTACTCCTCCGCGGTGGCGGAGCTGACGGGGACCACC
>JBEKVA010000409.1:0-3825 GCA_049514475.1 Spirochaetia bacterium | reverse complement strand
GCTACGACATCCGCACGGTGATCAACAGTCGGGAGCACAACAACGCGAACGTACTGACGCTGGGGGGGCCGCTGCACGATGCGGGGCAGCTGGCCGAGATGGCGCGCACGTGGCTGCAGACGCGCTTTGGGGGCGGGCGGCACATGGTGCGGATAAACAAGATCATGGCAATGGAGAGGATGTAATGGACCAGAACCAGCTTATCGAGAAGATCGTCGCGGAGGTTGTCGCGCGCATGGGCGCGAAGGGGGCATCCGCTGCACCCCCGGCCTCCGCCGCACCGCTGGCATCCGAGCTTGCGAAATATATCGACCACACGCTGCTGAAGCCTGAGGCAACCGAGGAACAGATCGACAAGCTCTGCGAAGAGGCGGCCAAGCACCATTTCTATTCGGTCTGCGTGAACTCCAGCTGGGCCGAGCACTGCGCCCGCAAGCTCGGGGGCACCGGGGTGAAGGTCTGCGCCGTCGTCGGCTTTCCCCTGGGGGCGATGGACAGCCGGGCGAAGGCCTTCGAGGCGCGCACGGCCATTGCCAACGGGGCGAACGAGATCGACATGGTGATGAACGTGGGCGCCATGAAGGCGAAGAACCTGAAGCTGGTCCGCGAGGATATGCTCGCCGTGCGCCGCGCCTGTCGCACCGGCATCATCCTGAAGGTGATCCTCGAAACCTGCATGCTCTCCGAGGAAGAGAAGGTGCTCGCCTGCCAGATCGCCAAGGACGTGGAGTGCGATTTCGTGAAGACCTCGACGGGCTTCAACAAGGGCGGCGCCACGGTGGCGGACATCGCGCTGATGCGGCGCACGGTCGGCCCGAAGATGGGCGTGAAGGCGGCGGGGGGGGTGCGCAGCCTCGAAGATGCAATCGCCATGATCAACGCGGGGGCCACCCGGCTGGGGACCAGCTCGGGGGCTGCCATCGTCTCCGGGCAGAAGGCCACGGGGGCTTACTAAAGAAGGGGAGAGAAGGGGCATGGCGCAGAAACACTACCTGATCTTCGATTTCGGCGCGAGCAACGGGCGTGCCACCGTCGCCTCTTTCGACGGATCGCGGGTAGACATGGACGTCACCTACCGGTTCGACAACCGGCCCGTGATTGCCGCCGGGACCCTGTACTGGGACATCCTGCGCCTGTTCTCCGAGCTGAAGCTCGGGCTGCAGGCCTCTCTGAAGAAGTACCCCGACGTCGTTTCCATGGGGCTGTGCACGTGGGGCTGCGACTTCGGCTTCATCGACAAGAACGGCAAGCTCCTGGGCAATCCCGTCACCTACCGCGACAAGCCGCGGCACGACCGCAGCGCGCTCCTCTACAGGACCCTGCCCCGCAGGGAGCTGTTCCAGCTCTGCGCCGGCTCGACCACAGAGATCATGGGCCTGTACCAGCTTTTCTCCTACAAGTGCGACAATGCCCCCGAATTGCGGGAGGGGCACCGCCTGCTCATGATCCCTGACATCCTCAACTACCTTCTCACCGGGCGCGCCGTCAACGAATACTCGGATGCCACCATGGCGCTGGTGTGCAACCAGAACGCAAAGACCTGGGAAAAGCGCATCCTCTCCCGCCTTGGCATCCCCGATTCCTTCCTCGGGGAGATCGTGATGCCCGGCGACATGATCGGGCCCATCCAGGCGCAGGTCTGCGAGGAGCTCGCCATCAGGGCCCTCCCCGTCGTTGCCCCCGCAACGCATGACACGGCCTCCGCGGTCACCGGTATTCCCGTTGCCGACCCCTCGAAGCACTGGGCATTCATCTCCATGGGCACCTGGTCGATTGCCGGCATGGAAACGCCGAAACCCATCGTCACCGATGCGGCATTCGAGTCCGGCTACGGCAACAACGCGATTGCCGACGGCAGGAACATGCTGGTGAATTACATCACGGGGCTGTGGATCATCCAGCAGTGCCGCGAGAAGTGGGTGGCGGATGCCGGCAAGGACGTCTCCTGGGACGAGATCGTGCGCCGCTCCGAGGCGGCGGGGCCCGCCAGCGCGTATATCAACGTCGACGATCCGGCATTTGCGCTGCCGCAGGCGGACATGCCTGGCGTGGTCGTTTCCATGTGCGAAAAGACGGGCCAGAAGCTTGAGAAGAGCATTGGCGCCGTGGCCCGCTGCGTGTATGAAAGCGGCGTGCTGAAATACCGGGCGAACCTGGAGATCCTCGAAAAGCTCACCGGAAAAAGACTCGACGTGCTGCACATCGTGGGCGGCGGAGTCCAGAATAAGACCCTCTGCCAGTGGATAGCGGATTCGCTGGGGATTCCCGTCATGGCAGGCCCGACGGAGACCACCTCGGTGGGGAACCTTCTCATGCAACTGAAGTGCACCGGCGAGATTTCCTCCCTGGAGCAGGGCAGGGAAATCTCCCTGCGCTCCTCCGAGGTGGACTGCTACCAGCCGAAGTCCCGCGCGCACTGGGACGAGGCGTTCGGAAAGTTCAGAAAGCTAGCGCTCGGCTGAGCGTTTTTAAAGGAAGATTTCTGTGACCCAGTACCCGAAGATTTACCTCACGATGGATAACTCCTTCGCCACCAAGCGCTGGACGGAACCCGACGACTGGGCGCGCGTCATCCACGACCTGGGCGCCTCCTACGTCGAGGCCAGCGCCGACACGGAAGCTGATCCGTTCTATTGCGGAGAGGAGTACCTCTCGAGGTGGATCGATCGCGTCTACGCGGCCGGGGCGAAACACGGCGTGAAGGTCGCCAATTTCTACACCGGCTATACGACGTATCGAACGCTGGGCATGGCGCATTCCGACCCCGTGATCAGGGGCCGGGTCGTGGACGGCTGGCTGAAGGTGATGGCGCGCATTGCCTCCCGCGTGAAGGCGGGGCTGGGATTCTACATCCACGCATTCTCCGAGGCAATGCTGCAGGACCCCGCGCGCTACGCGCCGGCGGTCGAGACTCTTTATACCGCCCTTGCCGAGGTGTCCCGCTACGCGGGGGAGGTCGGTCCCATCCCGATCATCCTGGAGCAGATGTACACCCCGCACCAGGTCCCCTGGACCATCGAGGGGTCTTTCGACTACATCGCCGAGGTGTCGAAGCGCAGCGGCTTCCCCGCCTATCTCTGCATGGACACCGGCCACCAGACGGGCCAGAGGAGGTTCCTGCGCCCGGACAGGGATTCCCTCCTGCGCAGCCTGGCGGGGCAGGGGTCGGTGCCGTACCTGGGACCCGATACCGCCTACGCGATTTTCGATGGAAAGCGCAGCAGCGGCGCTGCCGCCCACAAGGAGGCGGCCACGAGAATCGAGGCGGAAATGGACCGCTTCCCCTACATGTTCGCCGCCGAGCGCGACTGCGACCTGTACGGGTGGCTTGCCGAGGTGGGCTGCTGGTCGCCCATCGTGCACCTCCAGCAGTCCAACGGGAAGTCCTCCTCGCATCTGCCCTTTACGGCGGCGACCAATGAGACAGGCATCGTGCATCCGCTGAAGGTGCTCCAGGCCATTGCCCGTTCCTACGAAAAGGAGCCGCGGCCCGGCATGCCGGCGCGCTGCGGCGAGATCTACCTGACATTCGAGATATTCCCTCACACGACGGACCGCCCGCGGGAGATCCTTCCCGGGCTGGCGGAGTCGGTGAAATACTGGAGGAAGTGGATACCGAAAGACGGGGTTCCCCTGGATACCCTGCTGGCGCGATAGACGGGACGGCCGGGCGCGGCATCCCCGACAACGAAAGGAACGATCGATGAAAGCATTCGTGTATGAAAAAGCCGGGGTGTCCCGGCTGCAGGATTTCCCCCAGCCCGGTGCGAGCAGCGGCGGCGCGCTCATCCGCGTCCTCTCCTGCTCCGTGTGCGGGACCGACCT
>JBEKVA010000408.1:0-3841 GCA_049514475.1 Spirochaetia bacterium | reverse complement strand
TGCTGCAGATTACCTTTTCGGCGCACGCGTGTCCAGTGGCGTCTCCAGCGCGATCGGCAGCATCGTGTAGAACGCGCTGCATTTCACCAGGTCATCGATGCGCGTGCGCTCGTTGGGGGCGTGGGCCTTGTCCTCGTCGCCGGGGCCGAAGCCGATGCAGGGTACCCCGTGCGTGCCGCAGATGGCCACGCAGTTCGTGCTGAAGGTCCACTTGCCCACCTCGACCTCATGGCCAAACAGCGCGCGGTAGCCTCCCCGTCCTGCCTCCACCAGGGGATGATCGGCGGGGATCTTCCACGTGGGGAAATACAGGTCCTGGCTGTAGCGCGCCCCGTTCCAGCCCACCGCGTCGTAACGGGGCATGGCGACCTTCTCCGCGTCCGCTCCCATGGCCTGGCGCACCTCGGCCAGCGCGCTCTCCGCTGTCTCCCCCCAGGTGAGCCTGCGGTCCAGGTACAGCGATCCCTGGTCGGGCACGGCGCACTGGCTGGGGCCGTGCACCTCGATTTTCGAAACCACGACAGTCCCCTTGCCCAGGAACTCGTCGTCGGCAAGACGGGTATTCAGCTTCTCCATGGCCAGCGCTGCCCGCGCCGCCTTGTACGCGGCGCTCTGCCCGCGCTCCGGCGCGCTGCCGTGAGCCGAGACCCCGCGCACCGTCGCCTCGATCTCCATCCTGCCGCGATGCCCCCGATAGAGACGGCAGCTAGTGGGCTCCGTGGAGACGGCGAGCTCGGGGAGAAATCCCTCCTTCTCGATGAGGTACTTCCAGCACAACCCGTCGCAGTCTTCTTCCAGCACCGTGAAGGTGAAATAGACGCTGAAGTCGCCGTCGTAGTGAAGCTCTTTCAGCATGCGGCCGGCCGCGATCATCGCGGCAGCCCCGCCCTTCTGGTCAGCTGTCCCCCGTCCGAGCACCAGCCCGTCCCTGATGAGGCCGGAGAAGGGGTCCGTTTCCCAGCGCGAGGGGTCGCCTACGCCCACGGTGTCCACGTGCGCGTCGATGGCGAGCTTCCGCGGGCCTTTGCCCACGCGGGCAATCACGCTGCCCAGCCCGTCGACGCGGACCTCGTCGAATCCCGCCTCCGCGCAGAGGGCGGCGATCTTCCGGCAGACCGCCTCCTCCTTTCCGCTGAATGAGGGGATGCGCACGATCGCCGACAGTGCCTGCGCCGTGTAGTCGCGCAGGCGGCGGGCCGATTCGAGGACCTGGACGCTGCTGGGTGTCATGAAGCGAGATTAGGCGAAAGGCCGCGCCGCGGCAAGGGTACCGTGGCCCTTACGCCGGGGAGTCCGCCGCGCTATACTGGCGCTCATGGCGAATCTCATCACGACGCTGCGCGCGCGGGGAGTGGACAAGGTGCTGCCGCTCCTCGAGCTTGACTTTTCCGAGCTCTTCGAAAAGCTGCAGACGAACGCCAATGCCCACGCGTACGATCAGCACGACTGGATCATCGGCAGGGATCCCGGCCTCGGCAGCATCGTCAATGCGGTGCCGCGCGGGGACATGATCGAGGAGCTGCTCTGGGAGGAATGGTTCAGGAAGGACGGGAAGACGCGTCACCACGTGCTCTCCCTGAAGCGGCCGAACCGCTACGACGATGTTTTCGTCGCCCCCGAGCACGACGAGGTGCATCCCGAGGTCACCTTTGGAAGGACATGGTACATGATAGAAGATCCGGACATGAGGCCGGTGCTGCTGCGCGTCCGGGGACGCATATGACCCGCGCCGGCCGCTCGTTCTTCTACTTCGGCTTCTGGGTGCTGGTCTGCGGGCTTTCCCTGATGCTGGCGCCGGGGCTCGCGCTGCGGGTAGCGGGAATCACGACCTCCAGCGACATCATGCTGCGCGTCTTCGGCACGGTGCTGCTGTACATGGCAATCTTCTACATGGTGGCCGGGCGCTTCTCCAGCATCCCGGTGCTCTATCGGGCCAGCGTCTTCACGCGCTTTTCAGCGCCGCTCCTGGTCGGCGCCTTCGTGGTCGCCACGAAGGCCAACCCGCTGATCATCCTGATGACGGTGCTGGACGCGGCGGGCGCGCTCTGGACGGCACTGGCGCTCAGGGCCGATCGGCGCGCGGCCGGCCTCCCCCGTTCTTCAGCCACTGCACGCTCCGGCTGAAAGCATCTTCCAGGGAAACGATGGGGCGGTAGCCCAGCTCGCGCTCGGCCTTGCCATGCACGAACGTGTGATCGACGCAGGTCTGGATCACGGCGAAACGGTTGAAGTTCGAATGCGGTGCAAAGATCTCGGCCACGCCGGCCATGGCATACGCCAGGCGGTACGGGATTGACCGCCGGGGCACAGGCAGGTCCAGCGCGCGCAGGAACGGCTCCATGAAATCGAAGAGGTTGCTCGCGGGGAAGTGATCGCAGATGAAGTAGCTCTGCCCCGCCGCGCCGGCCTCGGGCTTCAGGGCGCGCGCCGCCAGTATGTGGGCATGCGCCACGTTCTCCGAGTAGACGTGGCTGAACCGGGCCGAGCCGTCGCCCAGGCGCAGGGAGACCCCCTTGCGCGCCATCCCGATGATGTTCCCCAGGTGGTACTTGTCCCGCGGCCCGTACATCCCCACGGGGCGAAGCGAGCAGGCGGCAAGCCCTGCGTCGTTCGCTTCCAGCACCATGCGCTCCGCGATGATCTTGCTGCGGCTGTACGGGTCACGCGGCATCCGCGCAGGGTACGGCAGGGACTCATCGCCATCGACGATCGGCTTTCGCCCGTCCACCACCACGTCCATGGAGCTCGTGTAGACCAGCCGCGGAATGCCGAGCGTGCGGCAGGCGGCAATGACGTTCCTGTTGCCCCCGACGTTCACCTCGTCGTAGACCTTTGCCGGCGTGCGCACGTCCCAGACGGCGGCCGCCGTCTGAAAGACGGTGTCCACCCCCTCGCAGGCGGCGGTGACAGCCTGGGGATTGCGGATGTCGCCAATCATGGCCTCCAGGCGCCGATCCCCGACCGGCTCGGGGAGAGGTGCGAGGTCCAGCACCCGCACGCTCATGCCCTCGGACAGGAGCTGGCGTACGATCTCGTAGCCGAGCATGCCGGCGCCGCCCATGACGAGACACTTCTGCATTTCCTTCATCTCAAGACCTCACGGTAATGGCTTTTTCAGGACACTGTTGAACGCACTTCATGCAGGCGGTGCACAGGGTGGGCCACATGACGGTGATGCGCCACATCTGCGGATCCAGGGGATCGGCCTCCACGGCCCCGAGGGTCTGGTGCATGAGGAACACGGCGGGGCCGCAGGCGCGCAGGCACGCGCAGCACTGCCGGGGATCCTTCCCCGTGCCGTCGCCGCACAGCGCGTAGTCGATGGAGATGCGGGTCCTGCGTGCCACGCTCAGAACTCTTCGCCACGGTACCCCGTGGATTTGTCTGCCTCGGTGTACGTCTTCTGGCGCGGCGCGAGGAACAGCGCCCCCGTGTCGCAGACGTGGCGGCAGACGCCGCAGCCGTAGCAGCTCTTCCGATCGATGACAACCCTGCCGGTGGCCTCGTCCAGCCGCATCGCCTTGAACGGGCAGCGGGCAATGCAGCTTCGGCACCCGCGGCAGAGGTCCTGGTTCAGCTCCGCTATGTACTCCGCCTTGAAGATGCTCTTGATGCCGAAGTCCACGCGGGGGCGGATACCGGCGCACTCGGGTGACTTGCACGAGCAGAGATTGTTGATGTACGGGTAGGGGCCGTACCAGATGGTGCCGATGTAGCCCTTGTTGTTGTGCTCCGTGAATCTCTTCACGGCTTCCTCGCGGGTCAGGTGGTACTTGTCCTTCTCCGGGATGAAGCGGGGAAGCTTGTCGATGATCTCCGACATGACGCCGAAGTTGATGCA
>JBEKVA010000407.1:0-3860 GCA_049514475.1 Spirochaetia bacterium | reverse complement strand
GAGGGGATGATGCGGTGGCGCAGCACGTCCGGCACGATGTCCGTGACGTCCTGGGGAATGACGTAGCTCCTGCCCCGTACGAAGGCAAGAGCGCGCGCGGCGATGATCATATTGATGGAAGCCCGGGGGCTGGCGCCGTAGAGGATGAAGCGCGCGATGTCGGGAATGCCGAAGCGCGCCGGCTCGCGCGTGGCGGCGGCAAGACGCACCGCGTGCTGCACCAGGAGGGGATCCACGAAGATGCTCTCGCAGGACTGGCGCAGCTCGATGATCTGCTCGGTGCTCACCACCGGGGCGACGTGCGCAGCGGGAGAGGTCACCCGCTGCACGATCACGTACTCCTCCGCTTCGCTGGGATAATCCACGAGCACCTTCATCATGAAGCGGTCCACCTGCGCCTCGGGGAGAGGGTAGGTGCCGTCGGTCTCGATGGGGTTCTGCGTGGCCATGACGAGGAACGGCTCAGGCACCGAGAATGTCTGTCCCCCGATGGTCACCTGGCGTTCCTGCATCACCTCCAGCAGCGCGCTCTGCACCTTTGCCGGCGCGCGGTTGATCTCGTCGGCGAGAAGCAGGTTGGTGAACACGGGGCCCAGTGACGTGCTGAACTCACCCGTTCCCTGGTTATAGATGCGGGTCCCCACGAGGTCCGCCGGCACAAGGTCGGGGGTGAACTGGATCCTCTTGAAGGTGCCGCGGATGGCGGAGGCGATGCTCTTCACCGTCAGCGTCTTGGCGAGGCCCGGCACACCCTCCACCAGGAGGTGGCCCTGGGAGAGGAGCGCGACCAGGACGCGCTCCAGCAGGCGGTCCTGACCCACGATGACCTTCTTGACCTCGTAGAGGATCTTCTCCATGAGCTGCGCCTGATCAACGGGGTTCGCATCTCCCCGGGTATGAATGCTTTCCATGAATCTCTCCTTCGATTACATGGGAGGTGATCCCAGGACGCCCCCCGCCGTGTCGATGGGCACGGCGAAGCCGATCCCGATGAAGACCTCCTGGCTTGTCGGATTGAGAAGGGAAACGACGATACCGACCACTTCACCCTCGCGGTTGACCAGCGGCCCGCCGGAGTTGCCGGGGTTCACCGCGGCGTCGAACTGTATGAGATTCGTCAGCGTCGCGCCGGTCTGTCGGGAGACGTACTCGCGGCCAAGCCCCGACACCACGCCGTCGGATACCGAGTTGGGGATGCCGAACGGATTTCCCACCGCGATCACCTCGTCCCCGGGACGCAGGGACCCCGCGCTCACGAGGGTGGCCGCCTTCAGGTCATCCGGCAGCGTCTCCGCGCTGAGGAGGGCCATGTCGTGATCGGGAACGCGCCGCACCACCTGCGCGTTTGACTCGCTGCCGTCGAAGAAGTCGACCTTCACCTGGGCGGCGCCGTCGACCACGTGCAGCGCCGTGAGGATGAGCCCGTTGTCCACCACCACCACGCCGGTGCCCAGCGAGACATGGGTCCCCTTCGGCATGAGGGCCTCCACCCTCACCACCGAGGGACGGATGACGGCATACGCCAGAGAAGCATTCGAAGGCGGCCGCGGGGTCTTCTTCAGCGTGCGGCCCACCGCGGCGTCGATATCGCGCTGCGTGAGACGCGGGGGAAGGGGCCGCAGGGCCGTGTAGACCAGGATCACGATGACGGTGAGGAGCAGGTTGGCCGCAAGGAGAACCGGAACGCGATGACGGCGGTAGAATGCCAGCAGAAAATCTCGAACGATTTCCCCGTCGGAGCGGGGGTCGTCTTTGGGGTCATTAGAATACACCCCAGAAAGATACTGCGCGGAATCGAGAAGGCAAAATGGCCCGGGCCCGGCGGCGGGACCGCCCTCAGTGTGCTCCCCAGGCAAGGCGCACGCCCAGAACGGGCGAGGAGACGTTCACGCTCGTAAAGGATGTCCCGGGAAAGAGATTGCCCGCAGCCTGCCAGCCGACGTAGAGCACGATCTGCATCCAGGGAAGCACGGCAAGGCCCACGTCGACGTCAGCCTGCCCGAAGAGAAGAAGGTAGCCGGCGCTTCCGATGGAGGTGCCCCCGACGCCGCCTTCCAGGCTGAAGCCCGCAACGAGGGGGCCGAGCCACCATTCGTGACCGAGGAGGAAGCCTCCCACGCCTCCCGTTCCCGAGGCCGGGGAGGAGAACCCCAGGCCGAACCCGCCGACACGGTCGCCCTCGTCGTTCACCCCGTATCCGTATCCGTCGATGGTGGAGATGCCGAGGGCAGGGCCTGAGAACCCGCCGCTGAAGTACTGCCCGCTGGCGCTCACGCCTCCCCATCCGCCGGCAGAAGCCAGGGACGCGGGAAGAAACGCGAGAAGCAGAACGGTAAGGAGCACCCGCCGGGATTTCAAATGTGGACCCCCACGATGAAGCTCGGGCGGAACACTGTGGTCGTGGGATCGGCGCCCGCAAGTGACGAGGAAAGGGAAGGAACCAGCATGCGCACCACGGCACCCACCTCGACTGCCGCGCCGCCGAACAGCGGCAGGCCGACGACCATGCGCAGCCGCGGGTACAGACCTCCCGAGGGCCCCGCGTTCCAGTGCGAGGCTTCCTGCTGCGCCATGAACGCAAGGGAGTAGTCAAGGTAGAAGGGCTTGATGTCCGAGTGACTGCCAATGCCAAGCCCGAAGCTCACCTGTGAAGCCTCGCTGCCGGGCTCCCAGCCCGCGTTGAACACCGTGTAGAACCTGTTCGTGCCCAGCGAAAAGCTCGCGTTCATCGAGCCCCCGGCATCGTACCAGAGCTCGAGACTGTGCCGGCCCTGCGCCACGATGGAAATGACACCCACGGGGACGCCGTCGATCTCCTCCGCTATGTTGATCACGCCGACCTGCGTGCCCGAGACGCGGCGGGCGATATTGATCACCCCGACCTGCGCGCCATCCACGGAATCTACAATGTTGACGACGCTGATCTGCGGGCCGGAAATTGTGCCGGCCCAGTTGAAGGCGCCCGCGATCTGCGCCCCCGTGATTGTTCCTCCCACCCAGTTGACGGCACCGGCAACCTGCGCGCCGTTGGCTCCCTCCTGCGACCAGTTGAACAGTCCCGCCACCTGCGCGCCGTCAGAAGACCCGAGGGCCAGGTTGCCCAGGCCCGCGATCTGCGCCCCCTCGGTCCCGGTTGCCACGTTGGCAAGACCGGCAAGCTGGACCCACCGCGCGGTTGCTCCACTGTAATTGAAAAGACCTGCCGTCTGGAAACCGTTCACGTCCCCCAGGACCATGTTGGAAAGACCAGCCGCCTGGAAGCCGTTCACGTTCCTGGACTCGAAATTGCTCAGGCCTCCGATTTCGAAGGCAAGGGACGAGGAGGACGACCCGGCCAGGAGGTTGATGCCGACCACGTGGTCAGTTGTGGAAGAAAAGACCCCCTGGGAAAAGTCTGGCACAACGGCAAAGCTGACCACCTCGGTGCGCGGTGCGCCCCTGTCCTCGAGAGTGCGCGGTGCATCCCCAGTGTCCGCACCTTCGACGGGAACTTCCCAGGCAGCCGGCACGCTCTCATCGGCGTTCGGCTCGGTTTCCGCGGGCGCCGCTGCGTCCGCCGGCGCGGCAGGGTCCGCGGGCTCCTCGGGAGGAGCCGGGGGCGCAGTCGCCCGCTGCCGCTCGGTCCGCGGAGACGGCCCCTGTTGGGGAGCGGCCTCAGGGGGAGGCGCGTGCGGGGCTGATGCCGCAGCGGTCGCGGCAGCGCTGATGGCGGCATTCACCGCGTTTCCTACCGCGCCGCCAATGGCGGAGCCTACCGCCGTCCCGATGGCAACACCGATCGCGGTGGCCGGGTCCCTGTGGGGAGCGGGACGCACCGGGCGGGCTCCCACGGGGTTTGCCCCGCGCGCGGTGGCCTTGTC
>JBEKVA010000406.1:0-3906 GCA_049514475.1 Spirochaetia bacterium | reverse complement strand
GTGCCGAAGCTCTCCTCGGCATGCCCGGGGCGGAGCCTGCGGCCCGGCACGCCCAGACCCATGGAGGTGAGGGAAATGTAGATGAACTCCAGGTCATAGCGGCGGGGAACGCCGCCCTTGGTCATGAGGCGCAGGCGGAGGTTGCGCGTCGCGCGGTCATCACGCCGCCGTTCCTTCAGCGGCCAATAGGCGCGCTCGCGGTCCCGCGGGTGCACGATGTCGATGAGCTCCCTGCCGATGAGGTCCTTCTTCTCGTACCCCAGGAGGGTCTCCACGGTGTCATTGATGAACACGACCCTCGCCTGCGGGTCCAGCACGTAGACGATATCGGGGGAGCATTCCACCAGGTTGCGGTAGAGGGTCTCCATCTTGTCCAGGTGCTCCTGGAGCTGGACCTTCAGCGTGGCATCACGGAAGATGAGAAGCCATCCGGAGGGCACCCCCCCCGTCAGGCGCGGCACCGTGGTCACCTCCACGGGCACCTCCATGCCGAAGGTCGTCTGCAGCTTCATTGACACCCCGGGCAGGACGGATCCCGTCCGCTGGATGCCGAGGACGCTGTTCAGAATGGCGCGGGAATCCGGGGACACGATGGCGTCGAAGTGGTAGCCGATCACGTCATCCCGGCGGAAGCCGGTCACCTCCTCCCCTGCCTTGTTCCAGTAGAGAAGGATCCCGTCGGTATCGCAGAGGGCTACGATCTCCTGCAGGTCATCAGCCTGCACCTGCAGTCCGTTGTCATTCGGAGGGGAACCCATCGATTGAGCCTATCACGCGCCGCCGGGATGGGGAATGGGAGCCGGGCTGCCCCGCACGGCGTCAGAGCTGGGGCCGCGGAAGGAGCTTCGCCCGCTCCACGATCTCGCGCACCCTCTGCTCCCACTCGATTGCCATGATGTGGATGCCGGCCACGCCTTCGATTGCGCGCAGCTGCTCAATGAGCTCCTGGCAGATTGCCAGGCCGACCTCGGCACCCTTGCCCTTCGGCGCGTCGTTCATGCGCTTGATGATCTCGGGCGGGATGATGATCCCCGGCACGTTCTCCGCCATGTAGCGCGTCATGCCGGCCGATTTCAGGGGCGTGATGCCCGCCAGGATCTTGATCTTGGTGTGCAGGCCGAGGTCCCGCACCGCCTTCATCCACGCGGCGAACATCGGCACGTCGAAGATGCACTGCGTCTGTACGTAGTCGGCGCCAGCAGCAACTTTCTTGCCAAGGCGCAGTGCGCGGAACTCGTAGGGCTTCGCGAAGGGGTTGGCCGCGGCGCCGATGTACATCGGGACGGTGCCGAGGAGCTCCTCGTCGCTGCCAATGAGCTTGCGCTCGTCGCGCATGCGTTTGACCATGGAGACGAGCTGCACGGAGTCGATGTCGAAGACCTTCTTCGCCCCGCCCTGGTTGCCGAAGGACTGGTGATCGCCGGTGAGGCAGGTGAGGTTCCTGATGCCCAGGCCGACGGCGCCGAGGATGTCGCTCTGCATGGCAATGCGGTTTCTGTCCCGGCAGACCATCTGCATGACCGGCTCGATGCCCATGCGCACCAGGATGGCGGACACCGCCACGGAGGACATGCGCACCACGGCGGTCTGATTGTCGGTCACGTTCACCGCGTCCACGGCGCCGCGCAGCAGCTCCGCCTTCTTTTCGATGTAGGGGAGATCGACGCCGGCGGGAGGCCCCAGCTCGGCCGTGACGGCAAAATGGCCCGCGGAGAGCACCTTTTCGAGATTGCTGCCGGACTTCATGTCCCCTCCGTCTCCTTGGTCTGCTGCGGGTAGCGTCCCTCGTAGCCGCGCTGGACCATGGTCCGCGGCCCGCGGTCGATCCACTCCATCGGCGGGCGCACGATCAGCATGTTCTGCAGCCTGTTCTGCGCCGAGAGCCGCACGTAGATGTCGTGCCACGCGCAGTGGATCCCCTGGCCCAGCTCGCAGGAGCCGTCCTCCTCGGTGCCGCCGCAGGGGCCGTTGAGCACGCCCTTGGAGCAGCGGGTCACGGGGCAGATCCCGCCCGTGTCACCCAGCACGCACTGACCGCAGGTGCGGCAGCGTTCCTCGTAGAGTCCCACGTCCACGTCGATGCCGACGAACATCGTGTCCAGGCCCGGGAACACGGGGGTGTTCGGGTACGCATCGGACATCAGCCCGCAGCCGGCGCCGCACGCGGTGGACACCAGGCAGTCGCAGTTCTTCACCATCTCATCGATGTCCTTCACGAACTCGGGGTTGCACTGCCGCTCGGTGACGAACGTGGCGTACTGCTGGGGCACGTGAGCCTGCTTTGCCATTGCGAAAAGGTCGTCGGCGAGCGCCTGGGTCTCGCGCTGGCCGCCGGCCAGGCACACCGAGGTGCATCCCCCGCAGCCGACTACCAGCACGCGCCGGTAGCCCTTCACCATGGCGAATATCTCTTCCAGCGGCTTTCGCGTCGCCTTTACCATATTCCCTCCGTCCTCATCTGCCGCCCGCGTGGCATTCGCCGCACTCGCGGGGACCGGTCACCTGGCCAGTGCGCTTGGTCGCATCGTGGCAGGAGATGCACTCCAGGTGAAACGATCTCTGCAGCGCCGCCTGCGTGGTGTGGCAGGCTGCGCAGGCCAGCCTGGGGTCACCCTCTTTGATGTCTTTCGGATCCAGGACATTTTTTCCACCCACGAAGACGTGGTGGCAGGTGAGACAGCTCACGCCCTGAATCCGCCGCCCTGCAGGCGTCGATGCCTCGATGGACATGTGGGCCGCGTGCGTGAAGCGGACGGCGGGCCGGCTCGGGCTGGTGAACACGCCGGGATCGCTGATCGTGATGATCTTCGGCTGCGCCGGCGCGCGGACGGGGGCGATGGCCGCCAGGAGAAGCACGGCACAGAGGGCTCCGGTGACGCGGGCGCTCATGCGTTCCTCCCCGTCGTGTACCAGCGGTGCACACCCCGCTCGCGGCAGGCGCTGCGCGCCGTGGCGATCAGCGTGGGAATGCTGATGCCCAGGGGGCAGTAGCAGCGCATGCACAGCACGCACTTGTCCCAGGCCAGCTCGCGGATGGTCTCGTACTCGGCCTCCGAGAGCTTCCCCTTCTTCTTCCAGATCTTCCCGATGGAATTGATGGCCTTGTAGGAAGGCGTGTAGGTGGGGTCCCCGCCGCTCTGCTGGAACATGAAGCAGCTCTCGGAACAGAGGGAGCAGTGCACGCACGCCTGAAGGGAGACCTTTATCATCCCCTTCTTCTTCTCGATGATCTTCTCGATGCGCCCCAGCGCTTTCGCGTCCATGCTCGTGTCGCTCATCGGTTCTACCACCTGCGGTTGCCCGGCTTCCACGCGTACTCGCCGGCCGTGAAGAATCTGTTCAGGAGAATGAATGGCATGTGGCCCAGCTTGGTGAAGGGGATCAGCGCGATGACCAGGTCCCCGATCAGCATGTGCGTCACAAGCATCGTGCGGTAATCAAGTGCGTGGTGATACGCTAGGTAGGCGCTCACGAAGGGCGCCGCCACAAGGAGGAGGATCAGGTAGTCACGCACCGTGGTCAGGGCGCGCACGCGGGGGATGAAGATGCGGCGCAGGAGGAAGAATGCTCCGAAGGCGAACATGAGCAGCGTCATGACGTCCATGAATCCCTCGGGCAGAGTGGGAAGGGCGACGCGGAATGTCTGGTAGAAGAGGATGTTGTGCGCCGGCAGGAGCAGCGGCAGCAGGAACAGGACCACGTGGAAAATCATGCTCACCCGCGCCATGACACGGTGCGTGCCGAAAATGCTGCCCCGAAGCCAGCGGCGGTAGCGCACGAGCAGCCTGCCGACGAAAGTTCTTCCCGTCAGGAGCGCCGGTTCATCGGGCCTGACCGGAGGGGCCTGGGCGATCACCGTCTCCGTGCTCTTGCGGGTAAGGCGAATGTACTGCCACACCCTCCATG
>JBEKVA010000405.1:0-3953 GCA_049514475.1 Spirochaetia bacterium | reverse complement strand
CCGCGGCGCCGCGTGCCCCAGCTTCCGCCTGCACGCGCCAAACCCCAGAGACCGTACTTCCCCCCTCTCATCCGTATCAGAGGTGGTGCCACCTTTCCGCAGCTGAAGTACTTCCCTTGAGGTGAATGAGAATATACCCACTTGCCTCAGTTCATGTCAACTAGCTTTTCCGAAATTTTTCAGAAAAAAGCCGACATAATCGACCAGGGACCAGATGGCAACCGCCGCCGCCAGCAAAAAGAGCCCGAATGCGACCCCCTCGACGTCCCTGAGGCTCCCTGGAACCCAGCCCAGCTTGCGGAGGGAGAATACCCCGATTCCAGCGATTCCGGCAACCGCATATACCCAGGCCTTGAGCTTGCCGCTCACCCGGGCCGGCATCAGGACCTTCTGGCGCGAGGTCAGCACCCGTATGTAGGCCACCGCCATGTCCCGATAGATCAGGATAAGCAGAACCCATAGGGGAAGGATTCCCGACCCCGCCAGGGCCACGAAATACGTGAGCCTGCTCAAGGAATCGGCAAAGGGATCGAGAACTTTACCCAATTCCGTCTCCTGCTTGAACATGCGGGCAAGATGGCCGTCGAGCAGGTCCGAGACTTCTATGACGATGAAACACAGCCACACACCGATGAGCAGAAACGGCGACCCGCCGCCGGAAAGCTGGTAAAAAAGGAAGAAAACCGGCGCCAGGCCAATCCTTCCCCACGTCAGGATCATGGGCAGGGTCATGGAAGCATCATAGTGTTCGGGCCGGTTTGGTCAACAGTGAATCGCGGCCCGGTGCCGGGAAAGCCTCTCTCTTGACAGGGCGAAGCTGGAGCCATAGATTCGGCCTGATGTTGCCAGAAAAAAGTATCAGGACGAGTATCACGCTTCACGGAGCGCTGTTCTTCGTCGCCCAGGCCTCCCTGCTGATCGTCGTCACGCTGGCGTACAGGATGGGATGGCCGCGGTTCGCCCTGTTTCTTGGCATCTCCGCCGCATACCACGGGCTGCTCACGGGCCTGCTGGTCATGCGCAGCACCGACTTCCGCGTCGAGTCGACGGGCACGCAGCTCCTGCGGGTCAACCTGCCCAACACCCTCACGCTGGGGAGGTTGAGCTCCCTGCCGAGCATTCTCTACCTGATCATCCAGGCGTCCACTTACTCCGTCGTGCCGGTCATCCTGCCGCTCATGACGATCGTTTTTGCCACCGACTTCCTGGACGGCATGATTGCCCGGCGCCGCAAGCAGATCACCTTCGTCGGGCGATACCTCGACTCCACCAGCGACTACCTGATGATCGTCGCTGTCTCCATCATCTTCTACTATTACGACCTGGTGCCCTTGTGGTTCTTCATCCTCATCCTCTGCCGCCTGATCCTTTTCGCCGCCGGCATGGCCCTGCTGGCGCTGCGCTCGGGAAAGACGGATCCGCAAGCGACGTTCCTCGGCAAGGCGTCCATCTTCGCGCTGATGGTGCTGTACGTCATGAAGGTGGCGGGCATGATCGGCGTGCCATGGATTGGGGATGACACGGTGATCAGGATCGTGGAGTACGGGGTGGCGCTGATCGTCGTCGTATCCCTTGTCGACAAGGCGATCTTCCTCAGGGCAAAGTTCGCCGAGGCGGCGCGCATCCGCAAGACCCCCTCGGCCCGCGGCTCAGCCTGACTCAGGGACGATCTCAACCCCTCCATCGTTCTGGACCATGATCGCGTAGCGGGCGAACTCCCGCGCCTTTTTCATCGCCAGCTCGATCTGGGCCGTCTTCACGCCGGGAATGCGGCTTTCGTTCTGTTCGAAAAACGCCCAGATCTGTTCTGACATGCCGGCGGACCGCGGGAAACGGTAGTCGCTGTTGCGCTGGCGGAGATTTCCGTCGAAGGAGGTCATCCCTTCGAAGCGGTACCAGGTCTTCGCGCCCATGAAGACGAAGAAGTCGTCGAAGATGACAACCTTCACGATCGGAGCGAAATACTGGCCGTCCATGCTGAGCATGACGGGCTGGCCGCCCCGGGGCGCGAGCTCCAGCTTCATCGACGCGTTGTCGACGCTGATCACGCGAACGGTGGCGATCTGCGTTTCACCGGTGAATGCCCTGAGGCTCTGCAGGAAAAGCCCGAACAGCAGGAGCACGGCGAGGACAAGGACCGTGATCGGGATTCCGAGGGCCTTCTTGAATCTCATGACAACGAAGGCCAGGACCGCTGCGCCCCCGGCCGTCCAAGCCAGGCGGACGTCGAGGATCCGGGAAGGTCCAGGAATGAAAAGCGCCAGCAGGCCGAAGATCACGGCGAGGGAAAGATAGAGGCAGGAGAACACCCACTTGTGCGTCCGGGCGCGTTCGGGATTCCTCCGGTTGGCGGTCCGCATGGTCGCGCGGCTTACAGCGGCGCCAATCAGGAGTCCTGCGAGGACCACCCAGGGAAACGGGCTTCCGAAAAAAGAGCTGGCGACCGGCAGTGCATTCATGCGGCTCCCCCTTCGACATTCACTGATCGCCGTGCCCGCTGCCGCCGATGAACTCGCGCAGCAGTGAGCGCGGCGGGATGATGCTCTCGTCGCTGATCGCCGGCAGCTGCGCGAAAAGCGACTGCACGCGCACCGCCCGTTCGTGCGCGTCCTGGGCCTCGGGGTCCGCGGCGCATTCCGCGATCAAGGCCGGCAGGTGCCCCCCGATCCGCGCCTTCATGACGGGCAGCTCGTAGGGCAGGTAGCTGTTCACCAGGGCGTGAGCGCGGCGCAGCTCGGGCACAATGTAGCGCAGCTCGGAGCGGCGGACCAGGTGCCAGTGGCGCAGCGTCGTGCGCGGCGTGTAGTTCCTGAACTGCATGTCGCGCACGATCCTGCGCAGCAGGCGGATGTCGGCCCACCTGATGAAGCGGCCGTCGGATCCCTTGATCTGGGAAAGGGTCTCAGTGTACAGGCGGAACTTCGCGGCTTCCGGCAGGGAGCGCGTCATGTCGGGAAACAGGCCGTGTAGCGAATCGATCAGCAGCACCTGTTCTTTTCGCAGGCTCACGGGGCTCGAGTCCCCCTCCCGACGGCCGGTGATGAAATCGTAGCGGGGCACAATCACCGTTCCGCCGTTCAGCAGCTCTTCCAGATGCCTGTCGATGAGCGCGAGATCGAGGGCGTGCGGCGTCTCGTAGTCGTAATCGTCGCTGCCGATCTTCGGGTGCGTCTTCCGATCGAAGAAGTAGTTGTCCACGGCGAGCGGCACCGTGGCAAGCCCGGCGGCGCCCAGCTTCTCCGTCATCCTGGCGGTCGTGGTGGTCTTCCCCGATGAGGAGGGGCCGGCGATGATGACCACTCGCAGC
Organism: Spirochaetia bacterium; assembly: GCA_049514475.1. Taxonomy (GTDB): domain Bacteria; phylum Spirochaetota; class Spirochaetia; order SZUA-6; family Fen-1364; genus Fen-1364. The sequence continues at coordinate 646 of JBEKVA010000405.1, read as the reverse complement.
TCCTCCTGCCGCGCCAGGATCTTTTCCCCGGCGGCACCCAGCTCGTGCTCGTAGAACTCGTCGGATGCCGCCACGAGGTCCCGCGCGCCCCCTGAATCGATCTTCTTTCCCAGCTCCCGCAGGGAGCCGCAGCCGTGATCCACCGACCAGGACAGCGCTTCCCAGAGCTTGCGGTACGGGATGTTCTCCTCGGAATACGTGAGGCTCTGTCGGCCGGCCCGTTTCAGGGCGTGCTCGTAGCGGTAGAGGATGTATGCCTTTGCCGTGCGTGCATGACCCCGCTCGATCAGCGCCTTTTCCACGAGGTCCTGGACCTCTTCCACCGTCGGCCAGTCCTGCTCGGAGCGGGTGGAATCGCGGCTCCGCCGGGCGGCCAGGAGGGAAAGCACGTCATCCGTCACGCGCCCGGCCTCCTCCTGGTCACGGCCCCCGCAGGCCACGGCGGCGCGATATATCGCGGAGGTGATTTTCTCCCGCGCGAAGGGAACAGCCCGCCCGTCGCGCTTGATGATCCTTTCGATCATTCTCAGTCGAGGGTCTTAGGCCTCACCTCCTCCTCGATCAGGGAGAGGAAATCCGCCATCGGGATCAGGTTCTTCTGCTCGCCGTCGCGCGTGCGCAGGGAGACGGTCCCGCCCGCCTGCTC
>JBEKVA010000404.1:0-3958 GCA_049514475.1 Spirochaetia bacterium | reverse complement strand
CACCTGGTGCCCTTCGGCGCGGCGAATATCGTGCGGCCCGGCGCGAGCCTCACCCTGGTCACCTACTCGCGCATGGTGCATTACGCGGTGGAGGCGGCCCAGACATTGGCGAAGGAAGGAATCGAGGTCGAGATCATCGACCTGCGAACGCTGAACCCCCTGGACATGGACACGGTGCTCGCCTCGGTGCGAAAGACGCGGCGCGCGATCGTTCTGAACGAGGCGCATCGCACCGCCGGTTTCTGCGCCGAGCTTGCCGCGCGCATCACCGAAGAGGCCTTCGACGTGCTGGAGGCCCCCGTGGTGCGGGTCACGGCAAAAGACGTCCCCGTGCCTGCCACCCTGCTGGAGAAGCTCTCCATCCCCAGCCCCCAGGACATCTGCGCGAAGGCGCGCGCTCTGATGCAGAGGAGCAGAAAATGAAGCACCCGGTGAAGATCCCCCAGCTCACGGAAACGATGGAAGAGGCCACCCTCACCAAGTGGCACAAGGCGGTCGGAGAGCGGATTGAAAAGAAGGAAAACCTCTACCAGGTTGAGACCGACAAGTCGACCATGGACGTGGAATCCGTCGACGCGGGGATCCTCTGCGCCATCCTGGTGAAGGAAGGGCAGACCGTGGCCGTGGGCCAGGAGATCGCGCTCATCGCGGACATGAAAGAGGAGTGCTGACACGGGGGCTCCGCCGCGGCGTACGGGCCGGGTGGCGCCTGACGCCCCGGCGATCACCCGGGGAGTGACCTCACGAGACGGTGCGACGCCTCTTTCAGGCAATCGTAGGTCTCGATGTACTGCTCGACATAGGGGCGGTAGTGTGAGTGCGCCGTAGGGTCAGGGGTCACCACCTTCTGCACACGCACCATTGCTGAAGCCGCGCTGACGATGTCCGGGTGCTGCCCGGCGGCCACCGTTGCCGCAATTGCGCTGCCAAGGCAGACCGCCTGCTGCTCCTCGGGGATGGCGATGGGCCTGCCGCACACATCCGCGTGGATCTGCATCCAGAGCAGGCTCTGCGTTGCCCCCCCGCAGGCCACGAGCGTGTCGATGCGCACCCCCTCTGCTTCCATCCTCCGCGCGATGACCTCGGTACCGTAGTCAACCCCTTCGAGGATGGCGCGATACACGTGGGCCGGCGTATGGCCGAGGGTCAGACCGCGGATGACACCCCTGCTCAGAGGATCTGTCCACGGGGCCCTGCTGCCCTGCCAGTGCTCAAGGACCACAAGCCCCTCGGAGCCTGCGGGAATCTTCGCGGCCCGTTCGTTCAGGATGTCGAATGCGGGGCATCCCCTGGCCGCCGCCTCCTCCGTGATCTCGGTCCCGACAAAGCCCGATGTGAACCAGCGCACCACCGACCCCGTGGAAACCTGGCCGCCCTCGATGACGTGCAGGCCGGGGAGGATCGCATCGGGATAGCTTCCCCAGAGACCGCTGGAGTGGACCTCCCGATCGGTGACCCCAATCAGCAGGTGGGAGGACCCTGTGATCAGCGCCAAGGTCCCCGGTTTCAGGGCGTTGATTCCGATCACGCCGATGAACGCATCAGCCGCGCCGCCTGCCACGGGGATGCCCTCGGGAAGACCCGTGCGCAGGGCCATCTCGCGCGTCAGGCCTCCCACGACCTCCCCGATCTTCACCACGCGTGAGGGCACCTTCTGCAGGATGTCCTGCAGGCCCATCTTTTTATAAAGGGAAACAGGCAAACCGCCTTCCCTGTTGTTGAAGAACCAGCGTACGGAAGTCGTGTTGATGTTCACCGTGCGCTCACCGGTGAGCCGGAAGGCAAGCCAGTCGGTCTCCTCGAAAACGGTCGCCGCATCGGCGTATACCTGCGGCTCGTTGCGCTTCACCCAGGCAACCTTGCAGGGGAACCACTCGGCGGAGACGTTCCCGTGCCCCGTGTAGCGCAGGGCGGGGTCTCCCGTTGCCGCCACGTCGGCCGCCTCCTGTACCGCGCGGATGTCCATCCAGATGAGCGCATCGCGCAGCGGCTCACCACGCGCGTCCAGGAAGACCACCGTGCAGCTTGTGCCGTCCACCCCGATACCGCTGATCTGCGAAGGGGAAACACGGGACGCCGAGAGAGCTTTGCGGATGGATTCCACGAGGGCGACGTCCCAGTCGCGCGGGCCCTGCTCGGCCCAGCCGGGATGACGATAGGTGGTTGTGTTCGGGCTCACACCGAAGCCGAGGCAGCGGCCGGCAGCGTCGAAGACGCCGGCCCTGAAGCTCTCGGTACCCGCATCGATTCCGATCACGTACCCTGCCACGGCGACCTCCCCGGGGAATCATCCCCATCCCGCCGGTGGGCCGGACCGCGCTGGCTCAGAGGGGTGCGGCCACCTTCACGGGTCTCCTCGTCCTGATGGACTCGTTGCCGGCGTTGACGACGCTCACCGCCATCATGCCGTCGCGGCCGCCGACCCGCGGCGCGCGGTCCTCCGCGATGCAGGCGACGAACTCGCGGTCTTCCGCCTCGTATGCTTCGCGGAAAAGATGGCGCCAGCTTTTTACCGGCACCTGGTTCATGCCCTCGCCCTCGATGCAGGTCAGGACCGAGGTGTCCTCCTGCCGCCCGATGTGCAGCACGCCGCGGGTGCCCAGCACCTCCACCCGTGCATCGTAACCGTAGGACACGGAGGCCGCCCCGTCAATGAGCCCCTGCATGCCGTTTTTGAACGTGGCGGTCAGAACGACGTTGTCGTAGTAATCGGGATGTGCCGGCAGGGCCTGGGGACAGCGATAGTTGCCGGCGATGGCATACACTTCGTCGAACTCGCTGCCGGTGAACCACCGCAGCGTGTCGATGTCGTGGCTGTTCACCTCCGCCAGCGTCCCGTTGCTCTTGGCAAGGTCGAACATCCATGCCTGCGGGGAGCTGGGGCCGCGGGAAAGGGATTTCACCAGCACCGTGGCCCCGATGCGTCCGGCCTCCACGGCGGCCTTTCCGGCGATGAACGAGGGGTCGAAGCGGCGCATGAAGGCGATCTGCAGCTTCACCCGGGCGCGCTCCGCCGCCTCCATCATCTCGGCGCACTCGCGGACGGTGATGGCCATGGGCTTCTCGCACAGCACGTGCCGTCCGGCCGCCGCCGCGGCTACCACGATGTCGCGGTGATGGATCGTGGGGCTTGCAATGATGATGGCCCCGACACGGGGGTTTTTCAGCGCGTCGCGAACATCGGTGGAAATGTCGGCAACGCCCAGCTCGGCGGCGGCCGCCGCGGCGGCCTCACGCACGGGATCGATGAGCGCCACCAGCCGCGCCCCCCGGATGCGGCCCGCGAAGTTGCGGGCATGGACCATGCCGGCTCTGCCGCAGCCGACCAGGGCAACGCCAAGCTCTTCCATGCCTGTCACCGTGTCACTTCGACTGCGGTTTTACCACCGCCTTGAACACCGATTGGTTCTGCAGGTCCTTGAATGCCGATTCGATATCTGCCATCGGGTAGACCTTCGTGATGTATTTCTTCACATCCAGCTTGCCCGCGGAGATCCAGCCCATGACGTCCCTGTTCTGCCGGGGCGTGGATGCGTGCACGCCGTGGATCGAAAGCTCCTTGTAGTGCACCGCGTTGCTATCGATGAACCCCGTGGTCTCCTTTGCAAGGCCTCCGAAGAGGCTGATGCGGCCGCGCTTGGCGGAGAGCGCCACGGCGTCGGCCTGCGCCTGTCCCACGGGGCAGGCGGTGATCAGCACGTCGACCCCGCGGCCCTCGGTGAGCTTCTTCACCTCGGCATACAGGTCCATCTTGCTGGAGATCACCAGGGAGGAGAACGGGATGAGAGCGTGGGCAGCCAATGCCCTGCTCTCGTTTGGCTCGATCATGATCACCTGCCGCGCTCCGTTCATGCGCGCCAGCTCGGCGTGCATGCAGCCGATGAAGCCGGACCCGAAGATCGCCACCGTGTCCTCTTTGCCGATGTGGAGGAACTCCTGGCCGTTCACCACGCAGGCA
>JBEKVA010000403.1:0-3963 GCA_049514475.1 Spirochaetia bacterium | reverse complement strand
GGAAGCTCCGATGTGCCCGACCTGTCGTTATAAACGAAGAAAAAAACGAAGAAGGACACCAGGATCAGCAGTGAGATCAACGCTATCCGGTTGTTGAAGTTGAATCGGGGAATCCGGGGATCGGGTCCTTTGTTATCGCCGCCGCTGTCGTTGTTGTTGCTCACGTCCCTCTTCCCTGTGCCTTGAGAATTCTCACCTCGATGCGATCCGCGATTTCGAGGTCTCCCCCGAGCGCGCCCGCCCGTGCCCTGTTGGAATACCCGAGCGCGCCTCCCAGGACTGCCAGCACGCCTTTTCTATCGGCCAAAACAGGGATTATTTCCCTGTCCGGCCCAGGAATCTTCCACCCTGCAAAAAGCTCTTTCAGGGAAGTTGCGCCGCCTTCAAGAAGGATCTCGTCCCCCTTCCTCTTCGATCTCAGCACGAGGGGTGCATGTACATTATCAGCGAGCAGGGACAGAACTCCCCTCTCCGCGCAGGCCTGCCCCATGCTTCGGATCAGGCTTAAACTCACCCCCGTGCCTCGAATGGCGGTATTTCCTGCTTCGTATGCTTCTATAAAGTAGCCTTTTTTGCTTCTGCTGGCAATACGGGGTCCCCAGAAAACACCCTCGGCACCCATGCGGAGGGCAGCTCCATATCCCTGCAGGAGCCAGCCATCGCGCTGGGGGTCCTCCCGAAGAGCGGGGGACAGGAATCGCCAGGGAAGCCTGCGGGGCGCCCCTGGACCCCTGAACAAGTCATAAAGCCGCATCAGGGAGCAGGCGCGGATAGCCGCGGGGGTGGAGAAGAAGCTCGCGCGGGGCAGGATGAAGCCGTCTCCGCTCCTGCTCCACGGCAGGAGCGCTACCTCAGCGCGCACGAGCTCGCTGACGGGCACAAGGCGGCGCCGCATGGTCAGAAGCCCCGAACGGTACCCTGGGAAGCTCTCCCGCAGCATCGGGATCAGCAGGTGACGGACCCGGTTTCTCATAATTGCCGTGTCCCGATTGGTAAGGTCCTCCTGCCAGCGCTGGGAGAGCGAATTAAGATAAGCGATGACCTGCAAGCGCGTGCAGCGCAGGAGGGGCCTGAAGAACGGGCCCCTGCGCAGGGGGATCCCGCGAAGACCGTCCACACCCGAGCCCTGGAGCACGCGCATGAGAAGGGTCTCCACCACGTCGTCCTCGGTATGTCCCAGGGCGATCATTGCGGCATTCGCGCCGCGGGCAGCCTCCCGCAGGAGCCGGTAGCGCGCCTCGCGGGCAGCCTCCTCGAGGCCTTTTCCCGATTCGCGCGCCTTTCTCTGAAGCTCTCCGCCCGGGAGCCGGGCAACACGCAGGGGGACCGACAGGGTGCCGCAAAGGTCCTGGGTGAAGGAGATGTCGGCCTCGACCTCAGGCGCCGGCCTGATCCCGTGGTCCACGATGCAGGCTGAAAGGGTCAGAGACAGGGGATCCCGCAGCGCTGCCAGGGCGCGAAGGAGCGCCGTTGAGTCAGGCCCTCCGGAGACCGCCACCAGCACGCTCATGCCCCGCGCGAGCCCTGCCTCCGAAGCCGCGGCGGCAACCGCTTCCGGGAAGCTTCTCACGACGGGGGCTCCCGCGTGTTCACCGTGTTCATGACGCGCGTTGGCCCCTCGGTGAGCAGCAGCAGCACGGCATCGGCGGCACGCACGATTGCCTCCTCGATCTGATCCTCTTCCCCGCGCCTTGGCGCGCCAAGGACATGGGCGATGACCTGGCCCTTGTAGGCGGGCCTGCCGATCCCGATCGAGAGACGCATGAACTCCTCGGTGCCGACGGCCTGGATGATCGACTGGAGGCCCTTCTGTCCGCCCGAGGAGCCCTTCAGCTTGAAGCGCAGGTTCCCCGGGGAGAGATCGAGGGAGTCGCACACCACGACCATCTCGGACACCTCGCCGCCGGTCTCCCGAAGAGCTTCCCGAACCGCCTTGCCGGAATTGTTCATGAAGGTGAGCGGTTTCACGAGGTGCAGGCTCTTCCCCTCGTGCAGGCCTTTGCCCACCACGTACGCGTGAAACATTTTCTTGCGGAAGGCGACGCCCAGGCGGGCTGCCAGGGCGTCGACAACTCTGAACCCGACGTTGTGCCGGGTGCCCGCGTAGCGCTCGCCTGGATTGCCAAGGCCGAAAACCACGAGGGCCAGGAATTACTCCTCTTTGTCTTCCGTCTCTTCGGTCTTCTCGGCGCCCTCGGCACCTTCCTCGCCCTCGGCCGGCACCTCTCCCTCCACGACGGCGGGAGCGACTTCCTCCTCGGCCTTGCGGTGGGCAACGAGGCAGACGACCTGGTCGAGTGTCTGCATGGCCTTCACGTTCTCGGGGAGCGTGAGGTCGCGGACGTGCAGGGCCTTGTCCAGCCCGAGCTCGTTGATGTCCAGGGTGATCACCTCGGGAAGATCCTTGGGAAGACACTCGATCTCGAGGGAATGCAGCAGGCTTTCCAGGATGCCTCCCTCTTTCACGCCGATCGGGTTTCCGACCAGGCGGATGGGGACGCGGGTGCGCAGCGCCTTGCCCTTCTCGAACTCGTAGAAGTCGACGTGCAGGATCTGCCCGGTGAGGTTGTCCTTCTGGTAATCCTTGACCAGCACCTCGTGCACTCCCTCGGGCATGTGCAGCTCGACGATCGTATTCTCAGTGATCCGCTTGAATGCGTTGCGGAACTCGCGCGCGTCAACCGTTATGGATGTCGGGGTCGTGTGGCCATAGATGACCGCGGGGATCTTGCCCGTGCTGCGCAGGCGCCCGGCCACTCCCTTCCCTCCCCCCTGTCGCGCTTCGACATTCAGCTTCTTTGCTTCCATCAAAAGACTCCTTCGCCTCTGTGATATCCCGTCTGCCAGCCCCTGCGTGCGTGCCCGCCCGCGGGCCCTGATTTCATCCACTCCTGGGACGGCAGGATTCGAACCTGCGAATGCCGGATCCAAATTCCGGTGGCTTACCGCTTGCCGACGTCCCATTGCGGCGCTGAGAGGTTCCGCACCGTCCGTCGCGGCGCGGTGTCAATCCGGTTGGGGTTCTCCCTCCAGCGATGCATCGTCCTCCGCATCGCCACCGGGCCGGAACTCGTCATCGTCTTGCCCAGGAATATGCAATTCTCCCGCCCCTTTGTCAAACTCCTCCAGGATGCGCGCCTGGATCTTCCTCCGAAAATCGGAGTTGATGGGGTGGGCAATGTCCTTGAACTCGCCATCCCGCGTCTTTCTGCTCGGCATCGCCACGAACCGTCCGAACTGGCCCATGATGATCTTGAGGTTGTGCACGACAAAGCAGTTGTCGAAGGTTATCGTGACATAGGCTTTCAGCTTATTGTCAGATTCGACCCTCTTGATGCGAATATCCGTAATTTCCATGGGTGGCCTCCCATTGGCGAATCCGCATACATTCATAGTAGCAGACGGCAGGGATTGTCGCAAGGGGGCTCAGGCACACCGCCGCGGGTCCAGAGGCCACAAGGGCGCCTGCGCAGCGCGCGGCGGAAGGCCGGTCGGCGAACAGCTCGATCACCGCGGAACCGCTGCCGGTCAGCCGGGCAGCCGGCCCCCCCTCCCGCAGCGCATCCCGCGCCCGAGCGCAGGCGGGGTGGAGGGCGCATACCGACTCGCTGAAGGAGTTCGAGAACGCCCAATCCTGGACAGGGGCAGCGGCGTACATGCGAAGGATTTCCTCCCCGGATGCCAACGCCTTCCCTGTCGGCTGCTCGTCGAGGGCGCGGTAGGCCTCTGCCGTGCTCACACGCACCCTGCAGTATACGGCGGCAATGCCGTAATCCAGCCGCGGCGGCACCGGGGTGACCCTCTCCCCCCTGCCTTCTACGAGCGCGGCCGCCGTTCCCAGGAAGAATGGCACGTCGCTGCCCAGCTCCGCCGCGCAGCGCAGCAGATCCGCCCGCGGCACCTCGACCTGGAGGAGAGCTGCCATGGCGCGCAGGACGGCGGCCGCATTGGTGGAACCCCCGC
>JBEKVA010000402.1:0-3971 GCA_049514475.1 Spirochaetia bacterium | reverse complement strand
GGGCGGCCACCAGGAGTGGCCGCCGAAATGCCACGGAATACCGTGGCTGCCGAAATGCCACGGGATACCGTGGCCGGCCTATTCCTCCAGCATGTCCGAGATCAGGTGGTACAGCCGCGCGGCGGTCTCCCTGTTCTCGGCGGCGAGCATGTCGCCCGGCTCGTCGGCAAGGCTCTCCAAGCTGGCGAGGGTCTCCGTGCGCGCCGTGAGCAGGCTCTTCTCCGACTTGAACCAGTAATTGCCCTTCCAGTCGGTGTAAAGCGTCAGGAAACCCAGCCGCCGGGACTTCTTCTGCAGGGGGCAGAGACACAGCAGGCGCGGAAGATGAGAGCAGAGCTCGGTTGCCCGCGTGCTGAACGGGAAAGTGGTGCCCTCGGGCCACTGCTCCCACGCGCCCTCCTCTGTGTGCAGGTAGGGGGCGAGTGAAAGCACGGTGCCCAGCTTCATACCTCCGAAGATCTCCCGCCCGTCCCATATGATCGTCCCGCGGAGGTTCTTGAACGGGGGCAGGCTTGACGGGGACAGCTCCTGCAGCAGCGGGCGCAGCTTCTCCCATTCCATTGTCACCAGCTTGCGTCCTCCCTTGATGACCTTGATAGGGAACATCTGGGAGCCGATCTTGATCTGGTTGGTGGTGTCGCGGGGCTTCTCTTTCTCCGCGGCCGCAACGGGCACCCCGCGGACGAAGGCAGAATGCAGCAGGGGTGAGATGGTGGCGAGCATCTGCTTCTTCAGCGGCGACACCGAGCGGGCGTACATGCGGGAGGTGCGCACGATTTCCCCCGCCACGATATAGGGCGGGTTCTCGCGGAACATGAGAGATCCGGGATGGATCTGGATGCGGTCAGCCGTGAGGCTCCGGTAGATGCCCTTTCCCGTCCGCTCGCAGACGAACTGGATCAGCCCCCGCGAGATTGCGCAGAGATAGTCGTCCCACGCTCCGCCGGACCCGATGGGCACGCCCATGTGGCTGACGATTTCCTCAAGCTGGCCCTTGATGTTCAGGATCTCGTTCATCGTGCGCAGGTCCAGGTAGTGGCTGTCGCAGAAGCGGCTCTTGTTGCCTGATCGCGTGAATGCCTCGAAGATGCGCTGGTAGGAGACGAAATCCCCCAGGGGATCGCGGAAGGTGTGATGGGCGCGCCGCGCCTCCAGCTCCTCGCCGGCGGGAAGGAGAAACGGCGAGTTCACCGAGAGGAACGTGGCCGCCACGATGACCTCGTCGATCACCGAGGGGTAGGCGCGGATGGACTCCACGATCATGCGGGCGTGCTTTGGCAGGATGGGGAACAGGCACATCATGCGGCCTGTCTCGGTGAGAAGGCGGTTCTCGTCGAGGGCATCGAGGAGCTGGAGCGTCTCCACCGCGGCACGGATGCCTTCCTGGCCCGGGGGGGAGAGAAAATCGAAGGATTCGAAATCGCTGATGCCCAGCTCCGCCATGCGGAGCACCACCTCGGAGAGATCCGTGCGAAGGATTTCTTCCATTGTGTACATGGGGCGCGCTTCGTAGTCCTTTTTCGTGTACAGCCGATGACAGACCCCCGGTGCCGTCCGTCCGGCCCTGCCGCGGCGCTGGTTGCACGAGGCTTTGGAAACGGGCACCTCGATGAGTGATTCGGTGAACGTCTTCGGGCTGTAGAAATTGACCTTGCCCAGGCCTGAGTCGATGACGTGGACCACGCCGTCTATGGTGACGCTGGTCTCGGCGATGTTGGTGGAAACGATCACCTTCCGCTGGCCGGGGAAATCGTGGAACACGCGTCCCTGGTCCTCGTGGGAGAGCCGCGCGTACAGCGGCAGCAGGGCCAGCTCCTTGTCGGTGTCCATGTCCGCCAGCATCTGAACGCAATCCTTGATGGCAAGCTCCCCGGGGAGGAAGATCAGGATATCCCCCGGCTTCTTCTTCTGCATGACGCCGGCAACGATGTCGCGGATGCGCATCTGGAGGCTTTCGTTGTCCCCCTCGACCTCGGGAGGGGTGTAGCTCAGCTCGACGGGGAACATGGGCGCGTCAATGCTCACGATCGGGCAGCCGTCGAAGTACTCGGAGAACACCTCCACGTTGATCGTGGCGGAGGAGACGATGACGCGGAACTCGGGACGCGCGGCGAGGATGCTCTTCAGCATGCCCAGGATGAAATCGATGTTGAGGCTGCGCTCGTGCGCCTCGTCGACCATGAGCACGCTGTAGCGGGACAGGTAGCGGTCGCCCTTCAGCTCCTGCAGCAGGATCCCGTCGGTCATGATCTTGATGACCGTGGCATCGTCGGTCTTGTCCTCGAAGCGCATCGTGTAGCCGATGGTGTCGGGGATGGTCTTTCCGATCTGGCGCGCGATGAACTCGGACACCGACACCGCCGCGATCCTGCGCGGCTGCGTGACCCCGACGATGCCGCGCCGCGTGTACTGCGCCTCGTGGAGGATCAGGGGGATCTGCGTCGTCTTGCCCGACCCCGTGGGGCTTTCCACGACGATGACCTGGTGGTCCTGCAGTGCGCTCAATATCTTGTCCCGCTGCTGGTAGACCGGCAGGCTGTAGGGATCCATGCTCATCCTTCCTCACTTGTCCTCGCGTTTGCCGCGAGAGTACACTATAGTATGTAAGGAGGAGGACTGCTATCCTCACGCCGGGGAAAAAAGGGGCGGCGCGCACGGAGCGTTTTGATCAGGAGGTCGCCTCCTTCGTACGAACGATCCCTGTGATGCTCCCCCGCGAGATAGAGACCCACGTGGCGGCCTGCGGCTACGTGGGGCAGACGACGGCGGTGCGGGCCATCTCGCTGGGGGCCTACCGGCACGTGAGCCGCCTGCGCCGCGTGTGGCTTGAAGGCGCCCGCCGGGAGAATCTCCCCCCGAAGACCACGATGCTCTTCGTCGGTCCGACAGGGTGCGGCAAGACCTACCTCGTCGAGATCCTTTTCCGCGACATCCTGCGCCTCCCGACCGTCGTGGTCGACATGACGGGATTCTCGGAGACCGGCTATGTGGGCCAGGACGTCAACTCCATCCTCACGCGGCTGCTCTACGCGGCTGACATGAGCCTGGCCTACGCGGCCATCGGCATCGTGTGCCTGGACGAGTTCGACAAGCTCGCCTCGGGCCAGAACAGCGCCGTCTTCTCGGGGGCAGGCACCACGAAGGACGTGTCAGGGCTCGGCGTTCAGCGCGAGCTTTTGAAGATGCTGGAGTCCATCGAGATCCCCGTTCCCCTGGAGTACACGCACTCCGACTACGCGCCGAAAGCGGTGATGTCCACGCAGGACGTCGGGTTCATCGCCTGCGGCGCCTTCTCGGGCCTCAAGGGAATGATCGAGCAGGCGGGAAGCGAGCACATCGGCTTCGGCCGCTCCCCGCTGGCCGGCTCCCAGGAGCGGATCGCCGTCTCTTATACCGAGGACGACGTGATGCTTGCCCGCAACTTCATGGGCTACGGGTTCCTGCCCGAGCTGATCGGCAGGTTCCGCCGCATCGTCCCCTTCACCTCGCTGACCCGCGAACAGCTTGCCCGCATCCTGCGCTCCACGCTCCTGAGCCAGTATACCAACGAGTTCCTCCTCGAGGGCAAGGAGCTTGTCGTCTCCGACCAGGTACTGGACAAGATCGTTGATGACAGCATCCGCAAGGAGACGGGGGCCCGCGCGCTGGAAGCAAGCTTCATGCGCTACCTCGAGGAGGCGGCATTCGAATCATTCTCCGAGCCTTCCTCACGTCGCGTGAGCCTCAACGTGCGGGAGGACCAGATTGTCCACGAAATCACCTGATCGGCCTGACCCGCACACCCTCCGCGCTGCAACGCCAACCCTGCTGGAAAGCGGCGGCGAGATCCTTCGTCTTGTCGAGGAGCAGGTGTCCCTGGGACCGCGGGTGCCGGGAAGCGCCGCGCATGAGAATCTTGCCGCCCTGCTCGAGGAGAGGGTTCGGGAGCACGGCGTCGAGGTGATCCTCCAGGACTTTCCCGTGGCGTTCCG
>JBEKVA010000401.1:0-3989 GCA_049514475.1 Spirochaetia bacterium | reverse complement strand
TCGAATGTCTAGACGCTACGCAAGTACCTACGAAGCAATGAATTACCGGAGAGTTCTCATGGGCATCCACAATTGCGGGCTTTCCGACGATCTGCGAAAAAAAGCTCAGCGGGAACTACTGGCCGGGCCGAAGCCGGCGCCCCTCCATTATACTATACGAGCTTCCTCTCGCGTGCTTCTTCCATGATCATGCGGTTCCAGCGGTTGCGCCACTGGTAGGAGTGCCGCTCGGTGGGACCGTCGATCCTGCTCGCCCGTTCCTGCAGCAGCTTCAGGGACTTGCTGAGAACGGTCACCTTGTCGTCGGTCTCCTCGGAGCCCGCCTCCGGCAGCACCCGTGAGTACAGGAAATGGAACCAGCTGACCAGCGGGTCGACCTCCAGGGACTTTTCCCCTCGTGTCAGCTGGTGCAGCTCGCGGATGGCGTCATCCGGGAAACCCCGCAGGCCCAGGAGGTAGGCCCTCAGCCCGGCAAGGGAGCGGCGGAGGAAGGCGTCCCCGCGGCTGAGGGGGAAGCAGCGGCCCTCGATGGTCCCGAAGCCGTCGCCCCAGCTGATGCCTTCGGGAGAGGGGAAGCGGAGCTCGCCGGCAAGCGCAAGGCCTCTTTCCAGGTAACGGGAGGCATCCTCCAGGGCGGAGGAGAACAGGGCCCCTTCGGCCAGGAAGAACAGCACCTCGCGCGATTCCGGAAGGCTCGACAGCAGCCGCATGCCCGAAGAAGTCTCGCCGAGGTTCACGAGGGTCCTTCCCAGCCAGGCGCGCAGCACGGGAAGTGCCGCATCGACCGAGTACAGGGTGGCCGAGCACAGGCACTGCTGCAGGCAGAGGGAGCACGCATCGTAGGAGCCGACCTGGAAAAGCGTCCGCGCTTTCAGGAAAAGGAGGAACAGGTCCACCTCGCGGCGGTACAGCATGCGCGCCTGCTCCAGGCCCTGCTCGACCACGGACAGGCACTGGGTGTAGCGGCCATCGATGAAAAGGCAGACGGCAAGGTACACCTGTGTCCAGAGCGCCGCGGGGGCGTCCCCCGCGGCGTGGCAGAACCGCTCGGAGAGAGCGAGGTATTCCACGGCCTCATGGAGCCTGCCCTCGGCGAGCATCGTCGCGCCCAGCCACAGGTAGCAGGCCCGTTCCCCCCTCTGCACCCCCTCCGCTTCCCCCCGCTCCTCCCGCGCCTCCTGGTGGAGGAGCAGGGCCTGCTTCAGCTCCTCGAGGGCCGCGGTCCCGCTGCCAGTAGAGAGGAAGCACTTTGCCCGCTCGATGTGCACCTCGCTGTTCAGCGCCCCGCGCGGGTTGCCAACGACGCACCGCTGGGCCTCCGCCTGGGCGGCATCCGCCGCCGGGGCATCCCCGGCCAGGAGCGCGGCGCGCAGACGGCCCGCCACCGTCACCACCTCCAGCTCGCGCGCCTGGTCCGGGGTGGGGGCCACGGCGAAGCTCAGCGCACGGGGGTCGCAGAATGTCCGCGCGCCGGCGATGTCGTTCTCATCGAGCTTGCGCCGGATGATGCGCGGCAGGATCTGCAGCGCGAGATCGGTCCTCCCGTTCCTGGCGAGGAACGTGAAAAGGAGCACCGGGTGGCGATAGCGGCCTGCGATCCACAGCGCCATGAGGTGCGCGACAAACCGATCCCGCAGTCCCCTGCCGTCCGCGCCGAGCAGCTCCTCCAGCTTGCGGCGCAGCGTGGGAAAGCGCGGGATGAGCGAGCCTTCCTCCATCATCAGGCCCGAGACGAGAAGCCCCGCGAGCGTGTGTTCCGCTGCCGCCACGTCGAGGCCCGCCTCAGCCAGGAAGGCCAGGAAGCCAGCGTGGTCGAGCAGGCCGCCGGCGAGGTACAGGGCGTACAGCAACAGGAAGGTGTCATCGTGCAGCGTCCTGATGAGATACCAGGAGACGGAGAGCGGGTTGGCGGGAATCACGACGTCCCCCTCGCCCGTCGGCACCCACCGGTGTGCCCCGTCGGCGGCCGTGATGTGTCCCGTTTTCCACAGGTACTGCAGGTAGGAAACCACGGTGACGTACAGGCCTCCCGAGCGTCGGCGCAGCCGGCGGGCCAGCGACTCGGGGATCTCCAGGCCCGGGAACAGGTGCTGGGCGAGCGAGCGTATCTCGCGCTTTCCCAGCGGGTGGATGTACAGCGGCCGCACCGCAAGGGCGGCGAACTCCTCGGGAGGCCGCTCGTCGGCGCAGGAGAGCAGCGGCTGGAAGCCCGGCAGGGCCAGCATTTCCGTACACAGCTGCGCGAGGATCTGCCGGGCCGCCGGGTGATAGCTCTCGATGCCCTCGCAGATGAAGAGGGCGGGAAGAAGCCTCTCCTCCGCCATGCGCGTCCACCCCAGCAGGTACAGGCGGTAGCCGATGCTGAAGTCCTCCAGCGCGTGATCGGACAGCGGGTTCGTTTCAGCCCCGGCATCGCTTCCCGTGGCGGAGGGCAGCCATTCGAGGAGGCGGCTCGTCTCCTCCCAGGCGGCGATTTCGGGGCCGCGGAGGAAGCGGGGAACCGCGGCGATTACCGACGGCTGGAGACTGAAGAGAAACGGGTGCAGGGGGGAGCGACGCTTGAAGATCGTGCGGGTCCTCAGGACGGGGAGATCCGTGTTCCCCCGCAGCAGGCGCAGGACCACCTCGTTGAGCACTGCCGTCTTTCCGACGCCGGAGGGCCCGTGCACCATGAGGGTCTCCCGCGCGTCTCCCATGTCGATCCGCGGGGTGACGATGTCCAGCGCGCGGCGGACCAGCGCCTCGCGCGTCCACGGCAGCGCAGGCTGGGGGGGCCGTTCCGAGGGCGCCTGCTTCTGTGGTTCGCTGGTCACGCGGAAGAGCGTGCCTGACTGCTCCACCGACAGGCCGCCGCCGATCAGCGCGGCGCTCTCCGCGGTGAGCCACAGCTTCTCGTCGGACTCCGCCGCCTCCAGGAGAGCCTTGAGGCGCGGCACGCACGCGGGGTCATGCGCGGCGGGCAGCGAGGCGGCGAACACGGCAAAACCGAACAGCTCGTCCCTGTGGGAGGTGAGGAAGTCCCTGGTCTTGAGGGCCCCGGCAAGGGCCGCCGCGCGGTCGAAGGCATCCTCGGGGCCCATCTCCGCCAGCCACACCCCCTGCCCCGCCGCCGGCGGCGCCGATGCGGCACGTGAGCCCAGGACCGCCGCGAGCCCCGCCTCCAGAGCGGGAAGGCGTTCGGCCCGCAGGCGCGCGAGTTGCTTGTAATTGCGCAACTCAGCGATAACATATACCATGGATTGATTATCCATGATTGTCTTTGGTTGTGAAAGGGACGAATGTGACTGATCCCGTGCCCTCGTTGCACCTGAACGGAAAACCAAGCAGGACGATCAGGCTGACGGTGAGCCCCCACGCGGATTTCAGGCAGGTCATCAGGATCCTTGGCGAGATCCAGATCCCCCCCACGCAGGTGAGCGACGAGCATATCCGCTTCGCGATCCTCGAGCTGCTGAACAACTCCATCCGCGCGCACCGCGAGAAGGCGGAGCCCCGCGACATCCTGATCGACATGACGGTTGACGACGGGCGGCTGGTTGTCGCCATCAGGGATTTCGGCGGCGGCTTCGACCCCACGAGGCTTCCCTACGAGCTGAACGCCGATCCGGCAACCCTCAATCTGCAATCCCCCTCCTTCGAGGAATACCAGAAGCGCAACGGCTACAAGCGCTTCGGCATGGGAATCTACGTGGCAAAGAAGACCTTCTCGGAGTTCCGGCTGGTGTTCCTGGATACGCGGGATGTGCCGGCACCATGGACACCCGGCAAGGTTGCCGGGACGCTCATTACCCTCGGCGTGCAGACGGGGGGGCTGGCGGCGGCCGCGGACGGAGCGGCCGCGGCGCGGGGGGAGGCGGCGTATGGGAAATGAGCTGAGGAAGGATCCTCGAGTCTCCGGCTATGCCAAGGCGCTGCTTCTCCCGTCGATGACACCGGGGTACATCCGCGACTTGAGCCGGCGCGGCTGCCAGGTGGCCTTCATGCAGGCG
>JBEKVA010000400.1:0-3996 GCA_049514475.1 Spirochaetia bacterium | reverse complement strand
CGGAGGCCCTCTTTTTCGAGAGCATTGTCCAGGCTGCGGCGTGGGCGCGCCAGTCCTGCGTGATGCTGGCCGTGGAAACCGTGGAGTGCCCCCTGGTGGACTCCGTGGAAAAGGCGCTTCGCCTGGTCGAGGCCGCCGATACGCCGTGGTTCCAGGTGTATCCCGACGTCGGGAACCTCACCGCAATGCAGAAGAATGTCACCCGCGAGCTGGAGTTGGGCGGAAAGCACATCCTGGGCATCCACCTCAAGGACGCCACCGTCGGGGTGTTCCGCAAGGTCCCCTTCGGCCAGGGAATCGTCGACTTCGATGCGGCCTTCCGGACGCTGCACCGCATCGGCTTCACGGGCCCGTTCATGGTCGAAATGTGGAACGAAGACGCTCCGGATGCCGAGGCGCAGGCCGCTGCGGCACGGCAGTGGCTGGGCCGCAAGCTCGAGGCGGCATCTTCGGCGACATAAATGTGCAGCCAGTTCTTCCTGTCCGTCGATTGCGGCCTGATCGCCGGGCGGTGAGGGGGATGGTGCGCATAACGCCGCCGCGCATCTCGCCTTTACAGCAGAACGGCCGTGCGCTACAATGGGATTATGGGAGCAGCGGCATTGTTTGGCCCCTTTCGACGCGACCCAATCCGCTTTGCCCGCAACGTGGCGATTTTCCTCGGGGCATGCGCCGCGCTCTGGCTGACCAGCATTTTCGGCTACCTCCTGTTCCACACCATCGTGGAAATAACGAGCATCTCCATCGCCCTCGCCGTGTTCATGATTTCCTGGAGCTCCCGGGGGTACCCGGAGACGCAGCCCTTTGTCCTGCTGGGCATCGGGTACATGTTCGTGTCGATCCTTGACCTCCTGCACACCCTCTCCTTCCGCGGAATGATCGTGATCCCCCCGGGGGTGGACTACGCCACCAAGCTCTGGGTCGCCGCGCGCGCGCTGCAGGCGGTCGTCACCCTGGTCTTCGTGCTGCTCGCCCGCGCGGAGCGGCCGGCCTCCTCCCCGCTCGCTTTCCTCCTGGTGGGAAGCGCGGCGGCATTCGCGGTGCTCTCCATCTTTCTCTGGGACATTTTTCCCCTCTGTTTCGTCGAAGGCCAGGGGGTGACGCTCTTCAAGAAGCTGAGCGAATACGCGATTTCCGCCGTTCTCGTCATATGCATTGCGCTTCTGGCGGGCCGCAAGGGTGCCATCAGTACCGTTGAACGGCGTCTCCTCATGGGCGCGTTCGCCATGAACGCGGCAAGCGAGCTGGTCTTCACCCTCTACGTGAGCGCCTATGGATACCAGAACTTTTTTGGCCACCTCCTGAAGCTGGGGTCCTTTGTGCTGGCCTACCAGGCGCTTTTTTCCACGAAGGTGCGCAGCAGGCTCTCCCTGATCGAGGAGCTGAAGAGCTCCACGGCCCGGCTGGAAAAGAGCGAGGCTGAGCTGCGGAGCGCCAGCTTGTCGAAGGACAAGTTCATCTCGATCCTTGCCCACGACCTGCGAAACCCCGTGGGCGGCATCCTTTCCCTGTCGGAGCTTCTTGCCACGAGGTTCGGCAGCTTCGACCCGCAGAAAATCCGCCAGATGTGCGCGCTCATCTACGACGGGGCAAAGGAGAGCTCCGAGCTCCTGGAAAGCCTGCTGCAGTGGGCCCGCGCCCAGGCTGGCAGGCTGGCGGTGTTTCCCTCGGCCATTCCCGTTGCGGAGCTGTGCGACGGGATTGCGTCCCTCCAGCGCACGGTGGCAGGCGCAAAAGGGGTCACCCTCGAGGTGTGCGTTCCCCCGGAGGCCAAGGCGTGGGCCGACGAGAACATGGCTGCCACGGTCATCCGCAATCTCATCTCCAACGCCGTCAAGTTCACGCCCCAGGGAGGGAGGGTGAGCGTGGCCTCATCCACGGAGGGCGACTGGGAGCGCATCACGGTACGGGACACGGGGCTCGGCATGACCCCCGATGAGCTGGGGAAGCTCTTCCGCATCGACGTGCACTTTTCAAGCCCGGGCACCAATGGCGAGCACGGCGCCGGCATGGGTCTCATTCTCTGCCGCGAGCTCGTTGCGCTGAACAGGGGAACCATCGAGGCACAGAGCGAGCCAGGCAGCGGGAGCGCGTTCACGGTTTCCCTTCCGCGCGCTGCGTCGGTGTAACAGCGCCGCGGTTTTTATTCATCACAGGCTGTTGACACGAAGGCGATTTATCAGTACTCCACATGCGAGTTATCAGTCATCACAGTCCAGGCCTTGCCTGCCTCGCCGTACTTTCAGCACTCAGATCATGCACCGAGGCAGGCTGAATTATCCCTGTTCCGCGCGTTCTTGACAGATCGGCGCGGCGGCCGTAAGAAGACTCATGACGCGACATCGTTTTCCGCTCCTGCTCCTCCTGCTCATCACCATTATCCCGGCATCTGCACAGCAGCAGGAGGTGATGATATCAGCCGCGGCCAGCCTCACGGACGTCCTGACCGAGCTGCAGCCGGCCGCAAGCCAGGAGATCGGCGCGCGCGTTCTCCTCAATTTCGGAGCCTCGGGTGCCCTCAGGAAGCAGATCGAAGAGGGAGCACCCGTGGACGTGTTCTTCTCAGCGGCGAGCGCCGACATGGATCGCCTGGAATCGAAGGGCCTTATCCTGCGCGACAGCCGCCGCGACCTTCTGTCCAACACGCTCGTTCTCATCGGGGACAAGGAGCTGAAGAACGCGGCCGGCCTCGATGACCTGCGCGCCCTGCTCGCCTCAGCGAAACTGCTTGCCATCGGAGATCCTGACTCGGTTCCCGCCGGCCGCTACGCGGTGCAGGCGCTGCGGAACCTGGGCCTCTATGGCATCGTGGAGAACAAGCGCGTACTCGGTGGCTCCGTGCGCGAGGTGCTGCAGTTCGTCCAGAGCGGCTCGGCTCCCCTGGGAGTGGTGTTTTCCACGGATGCCCGGCTTCTGGCGGCGGGCGGGTCGGCGCGAAAGCTCTACGACTTTCCCGTGGAAAGCCTGGGCACCCCCATCAACTACCCCATCGCGGTAGTTGCCGCGACGAAGAATCCCCAGGCGGCCGCACGGCTTGCCGCATTCCTCCAGGGAGCCCGCGCGCGGGAGGTGTATCTCAGGGCCGGCTTTATCATTCCATGAGCATCCTGTCGCCCATCCTGCTTTCCCTGCGCGTAGCCGCACTCGCCACGGTCATTACCCTGGTCATCGGGCTGGCCCTCGCACGGCTGTTCACCACGCGCACAGTGCCCGGCCGCGGCCTCTGGGAGTCGCTGATCCTTCTCCCCCTTGTCTTCCCCCCGACGATCACGGGATATCTCCTCCTGATTTTCTTCGGCCGTCGCGGACCGGCCGGGGCGCTCCTGGCGCGCTTCGGGGTGTCAGTGGTGTTCACGTGGATCGCGGCCGTGATTGCCTCGGTCACCGTGTCCCTCCCGCTGATGTACCAGAGCTGCCGGGCGGCTCTCCTGGGTGTCGATCCGCAGTACGAGAATGCCGCACGTACCCTCGGCTCCCGCGAAGGAAGAATTTTCCTTCTGATTGCGCTGCCGCTGGCAGCGCCCGGCATCCTGAGCGGAACGGCGCTCGCCTTTGCGCGGGCCCTGGGGGAGTTCGGTGCGACGCTGCTGATCGCCGGGAACATCCCGGGCCGCACGCAGACCATTCCCCTCGCTCTGTACAGCGCGGTGGAAGGCGGTCGGTCCCTGGAGGCGAACATCCTTCTTGCCGTCACCGTGGTCCTCTCCTTCGGGCTGATTCTCGTCATGCGCTGGGGAGAGGGGCGCGGGTACACGGCGCGCATGGGGCGGGGCGGCCCCATGGGGCGGGGCGGCTTCACGGGGCGTGATGCCCGCGGCCCGCGCGGGGAAAGGGATGCGCGCGGGGGACGCGGTCCTGGTCAGGGAGGCCGGCCACGATCCTGATCAATTTCGAGAAGGACCTTCCCCTTTTTACTCTTCGCGCCGCTCTCCTGCTGGAGACGGGTACGACCGCGGTCCTCTGGGGAGAGTCGGGCGTCGGAAAGACGACTATCCT
>JBEKVA010000399.1:0-4028 GCA_049514475.1 Spirochaetia bacterium | reverse complement strand
CGAAATCTGCCGCGACGACGACGAAGAGGAAGTATGCAATCCTAGTATCCCAGGTCTCAAGTCGCCTGTGGTTTGCGCTTGAGGAAGTGTATCGTTCCGGTGAGGAATGGTGACTTCATTCACTTGAAGCTTCTGAGGGTAATTGTTCTGAGGATTGCCATGGAAGCGTTTTCTCCGAGGGAGCGGTGCTGGGATACCCTCTCACAGCTAGTGTCCTGTAAACGACTGGAAACTTAACTTGCCTTTGGATTTGCGCCGGAAAAACGCCGCTTCTACGACAGCCGAATATGGCAACTCATTTTTCCGGAACACTAGAAGTTGCATAATAAGAGCCAACAAGGAACGGGCTTCCCTCAAGTGAAACCTACAGAAGGTTCGGTAGTCAAAGAGAAGCTGTGCCGGTGGACATGATATGCTCGACTCTGCAGTGTTATCTGCAGGGATATAACCCAATGTTGTGGATGGACGGGGAATAGAAAGAGCGTATCCTTCGGTGAAACCAACCATCACGAAGGAATCACCGATTGGAGGACACGCTCATGGACGAAGGTATCACATCCGAGCTGAAGATCGAAGCGACAGGTTCGAAGGATCTGCTGGAGCGGCTGGTTCGCGAGGGGGCCCGAAACGCCTTGCAGGCGGCCTTGGAGGAAGAGGTCACCCTGTTCCTGCAGAGGTTCGCGGGCTTCCGAGACGACAGGGGCCACCGTCGGGCGGTGCGCAACGGCTACATGCCTGAGCGGACCATCCTCAGCGGCATCGGACCGCTGGAGGTCCGTCAGCCGCGCGTGGATGACCGGCGGCTTCGCGACAGCGAAGGGGGCCAGCGGTTCTCCAGCGCGATCCTGCCACGCTTCATGCGCAAGACGCCCAGTCTGGAGGCGTTGATCCCGGTGCTGTACCTGAAAGGGATCTCCACGGGGGACTTCAGCGAGGCCCTGGCGGCGATCCTGGGCGAGGGGGCCAAGGGGCTGTCGGCCTCGGTGATCACGCGGCTGAAGGAAGGGTGGCTGGAGGAGCACAAGCAGTGGAGCAGGCGCAAGCTGGAGGACAAGGAATACGTGTACCTGTGGGCGGACGGGATCTACGCCAACGTGCGTCTGGATGACGAGCGCAGTTGTCTGCTGGTCCTCATCGGGGCCACCCGAGAGGGCAAGAAGGAGTTGGTAGCCGTCAGCGACGGATATCGCGAGAGCAAGGCAAGCTGGCGAGAAATGCTGCTGGGCTTGAAGGCACAGGGGCTGAAAATGGCGGGGAAACTGGCCATTGGTGACGGGGCCCTTGGCTTCTGGGCGGCGGCGGAAGAGGTATTGCCGGGGATGAAGCATCAGCGCTGCTGGGTGCACAAGACGGCCAACGTTCTGGACAAGTTGCCCAAGGGGGTGCAGTCGAAGGCCAAGGCGATGCTGCACGAGATGTACCAGGCCGAGACGAAGGAGGCGGCGCTGAAAGCCTATGGGCTATTCATCGCCAGCTTCAAGGACAAGTACCCCAAGGCGGTGGAATGCCTGGAGAAGGACGAGCAGGCGCTGTTCACGTTCTACGAGTTTCCCGCGGCGCACTGGATTCATATTCGAACGACCAACCCGATCGAGTCGACGTTCGCGACGGTGCGGTTGCGCACGGTGAAGACCAAGGGGTGCGGATCGCGGGCGGATACCGCTTTCCGAGCCGCAGCCCTTGTCCAGGTCGTGCCGAACGGTGCTCGAGCGAATGATCGTCCATCCGTCCTCCCCGGAGGAAGATACTGCGGACGCGGGTGAATTGGAAATGACGCGAGCCTTGACGCGACGCGCGCGGGCAGTAGAATGGAGCCCATGACGACCGTGAAGGACGCCGGGCAGTGATCGAGGCGGCGACGTCGTGATCGTGGTCCTTCTGGTCATCTGCATTTTCGCGGCGCTCCTCGTCATCGGCATCGTCGTCTACCTTGCCACCGCCCGCCGCTACCAGTCCTCGGGCACCGTGGCCCGCTCCTATGACCAGTGGACGAACGACGGGATCCTGGAGTTCTACTGGGGTCAGCACATCCACCTGGGTCACTACGGCTCCCCGCCGGGGCGCAGGGATTTCCTTGCCGCAAAGGAAGAATTTGTCCACGAAATGGTGCGCTGGGGAGGTCCCGACTGTTTCCGCCGAGGGACGACGGTCCTGGACGTGGGCTGCGGAATCGGCGGCAGCAGCAGGATCCTTGCGCGTGACTATGGATGCGCGGTGACAGGCATCACCATCAGCCCGAGCCAGATCAAGCGTGCGCAGGAGCTGACGCCGCCGGGGCTGCCGGTGCGCTTCCTCGTCAACGACGCCATGGCCCTTTCGTTTCCCGACGCGAGCTTCGACGTCGTCTGGTCCGTCGAGGCGGGACCCCACATGCCCGACAAGGCGGTCTTCGCAAGAGAGCTGCTGCGGGTGCTCAAGCCCGGCGGGCTGCTGGTGGTTGCCGATTGGAATCAAAGGGACGATCGCGCCGTGCCCCTGCACGGGTGGGAAAGGCCCGTCATGCGGCAGCTGCTGGACCAGTGGTCGCACCCGGCCTTCTCGAGCATCGAGGGCTTCTCAGAGCTGCTGGAGGCAACGGGGCTGGTTGACGGGCGCGTGGAGACGGGAGACTGGACCAGGGAAACGCTGCCGTCCTGGATGGCGTCGATATGGCAGGGTATCCTCCGGCCCGAAGGGCTTGTTCGCTTTGGCTTCCGAGGCTTCATCAAGTCCATGCGTGAAGTCCCCACATTCCTCCTGATGCGCCTGGCTTTCGGAAAGGGGCTGTGCCGGTACGGGATGTTCCGTGCGCGGCGCGCGGCCGTCTCAGGGCAGGACAAACACGGGCAGCCTGTAGCGCGGGTGCACCCCGCGGAGAAAGAATAGGAGGACAAGACGCATGGCCGACGCGAAGGTTCGCTCCACTTTTGGAATCAAGCAGTTCTTCGGTCTCTCGCGGATGACGCACTCGGTTCTCGACGTGGCGCATCCCGCTGTCGGAGGCGCGCTTGCCGCCGTGCTCATGGGCGGACCGCCGTCGGCCCGTACGATCATCATGGGGCTCGTGGCCGGATTCGCGGGTTACACCTCGGTCTTCGCGCTCAACGACGTAATCGACGTGAAGGTGGACCGCGAGAAAATGGCGAAGTACCGCTTCGACCATGCGACATTCGATCTCGATTCCATGGGGCAGCGTCACCCCATTGCCCAGGACAGCCTGAGCTACGGGGCGGGAATCGCGTGGGTAAGCTTCTGGGGACTGCTCTCGCTGGTCCTCGCCTTTCTCCTGAGGCCCGCGTGCGCCGCCCTTCTCCTGGGGGCGTTCATCCTCGAGGCCGCCTACTGCAAGCTGCTCCGCGTGACGCACTGGAAAGGGCTGCTCTCCGGTCTCATGGTGGGCGTGGGCGGGCTCGCCGGCGTCTGGGCGGTGTCCCCTGTACCCCGTCTCGCAATGGTCGCCGTGTTTTTCGCCTGGGCCTTCGCGTGGGAAATCGGCGGCAGGAACATTCCCAACGACTGGAGCGACCTCGAGGAAGACCGGCACCTCGGCATCAAAACGGTCCCCGTGCGTTACGGCCGAAAGAATGCCTCGTGGATTTCCTTCGGCTTCGTCGCCGCCATCGTCATCCTCAGCCTCCTTTTTCCACTCGTGGCCCCGCTGCCGCACGTCGTTCTGTACCTGGCCGGCGCCGCGGCCAGCGGCATCGTGCTGCTCCTCCTGCCGATCTCGCGCTGGCTCCGACGCCAGACACCCGACGAAGCGCTGCGGTTTTTCAACATGGCCTGCTTTTACCCGCTGGCCGTCTTCGGCTGGCTGGCGATCGCGATATTGGGGTGAAGCGACGCATAGGCTTTCCGATTTCGGGCGTATGGGACGATCAACGTAGGAAAAGCTGTGGTCGAAACAACCCCCTGGGCGATAAACAAAGCCGAACTAGTCTATCGCGAAGAGACAGCAAGAAGCCCGCGTCAGCCTTGCCCCTCAGGTTGCCTATTTGCATGGTGTGGCGGGCATGATAGCGTCGCGCAAAGTCACGTGTGAACTCGCA
>JBEKVA010000398.1:0-4055 GCA_049514475.1 Spirochaetia bacterium | reverse complement strand
CTGTCCAGAATTGATGCGCGCGAAATAAAAACGATTGCCTGCTGCCGAGCGCCAGCTGATTCAACCCTGTAGTCGAATGCCGTCTCCGCGGGACTGCCCGGGTAGATGCTGCGCAGGCGGTAACGGATGAGGCCGCCAACGTCCTTCTCCGGCACGTCGGGGATTTCAAGGATCTGCAGGTCGAAATCAAAACGGGAGGCAAGCAGGCCGTCGAACCCTGATGTGCCGTGCAATCCGGCCTGCTCATTGAGCGGGGAGACCCTGACCTCTCCGTGTTTTTTTTCCCCGTATACCAGGTTCATCACGCGGAGTACCTCTCCTCGACGATGAGAAACCGAGGGTTGCTGTCGTCAGTGGATGGCAATCGCGCCACGATAAGCTCCAGCCGCGTCGAACCGCTGGTCACGGCGATCCGCCAGAACCAGGTGATAACGCCGAGGTACTGAAAAATACGATTCTCCTCCCCCACGCCTACCAGCAGCTTAAGCCTTTCAGATGTCATTTCCGCCATGTCCCGGGAGGAAAGGACTGCGTTCGCGGCCTGGGAGGGCTTGGGGATCTTCAAGTCAGGATGAGAGAGAAGCGCGTTCAAGATCAGCGGTTCCACGAAATGCACGTTGAGCACGGGTTCCACGTTCATCAACGGAAAGAGCTGCGCGTATTCCAGACCGAGGAACTCCCTGAGGTCGGTACGCTTCAGCATTTTTCTCTGTATCAGGGCAGCCTGGAGCCGGGTGTGAAAGATTTCCGCGCCGGCTATGTCATCCATGCGGACCGCGTAGAGTTTCCGCAGCGCGAACTCGTCAGTCACGTTCAAGTTTGCATACCCGTACCCCGTGAAGTAGCGCGGCAGCGCCTCTTCGTTAACGAGGTCCGCGTATTCAGCGGCAATATCGGTGGAGATTCCCTTGTCTTCCCTTCGTTGCTGGAGTTGTGCCGCCGAGCTGCCAGCGCGGAGAAGCTCTCTGAGCGCGGTCTTTTCGAACAGGTCTTTTCGCGCCCAGTTCGCATTCACCTGGCTGGATACGTCCTGGAGCGTGATAATTGCACCTGGCATCTCGGGAGCGGCAATCTGGGCCCAGATAGGGTCCATGGGTGAGTCGGCATCCGGCGTGGGGTCGCGGGCCAGCAGTCCGACGATCCGCTCTCCCTCCCTGCGAAGGGCGCGGCGGAGCTCGGCGCGCTCAGAGCTGTGGGAGGTGTACGTGAATGCCACACGAAGAATGAGTGCGCCGCCCGCGGTCACCGTGGCCATCAAGATGAGCATCGTCAGCGCCACAAGGGAGGTGGACCCGTCGTGCGCAGAATCTCTTCTCATTGGGTGGGCGCGCTCCCCAGCGGTGTTGCGCCAAAGCGCGCCGTGATCAGGACAGGCTTCCGGTCCTTTCCTATGAGCTCGACCGACACGCCGCGCTGGTGATCCTGATCATCGGAGGCAGGAGAGAGATTCACGGTCTTAAAGCCGGTGAACCTGGAGAAAGCCTCGCCATCTCCCACGGTGAGCACTTCATCCTTAAAGGTCATGCTCATCTTTTTCGCCGGGTCCCCGTCGAGGTACGGGACGCTCATGGTTCCCGCCTCGATGCGTACAACTTTTTCCGGCGCCCAGTAGGGCAGGATCACGCGGCCGGCGAGGCCGCGAAGCCTGTCATCGAGCTGAAGCAGCTGGACGTTCGCCTTCATGGCTTCCCTCATCTTTGCCGCCAGGCGCAGGGAGACTCCCACGGCATGCCATGCCCCGATGCCCAGGGCGGAGAGAACGAGAAGTGCCACGACGACCTCCAGGATCGTTGAGCCGCGCTCATTCCTTCTGGAAAAGAATCTTCTGCTCCGCCGCATCGGCATTCCTCTGCCCAATAAGGCATTCGACCCGCGCCTTCTGCCGTACGCTCAACGCCCCCGCAAGACTCATGCCTCCGAGAAACACGCCGAATCCAATTGTGACGACGAGGAGGGCCACGAGCACGTCCAGCAGGATGTAGCCTTGCTCTCCCCCCTGGTGCATTCTGCGCTCTGCTGCCGCCCCGCGGCGCGCCCCCCGACGTGTCAGTCCTCCCACGAGGCGATGTCCTTTTCGTTCCCCTCTCCTCCTTCCTTTCCATCGGAGGCAAAGGAGCGGACCGCAAATGGCAGCGCGTTCGGCCCGGGGACTTTGTATTCGTAGGGATGGTCCCACGGGTCCGCGCCGATCTTTTTGCTCACGTAGGGTCCAGCCCAGCCCGACGGCATGGGCTCGAGGACCGGCTTGATCCAGAGCGCGTCCAGCCCCTGCTCCTCCGTGGGATAGCCCTTGCAGTCGAGCGCGTAGGCATTCAAGGCGAGGGAGAGCGTCTCGATCTGGTCCCTCGCGGCCACCCTGCGCGATTTCTCGACATACCTGACCGCCATGAATCCGACCGCCGCGGTGAGGATCACGATGATCGTCATGACGATGAGGATCTCCATGAATGTCCAGCCAGCCTCGGGGTCCTTTAAAGCACGCTGCCGTACAGGGAGAATATGGGAACGATGAACAGGACCACGAAGAGGATGATCATGATTCCCAGCGCGACGATGAGCGCGGGCTCGATGAGCGTCATGAGACGGCTTATCCATTTCTCGACCTCCTGCTGGTAGTAGGCGCGAAGCTGCCCGAACACCTTTTCCACGTGCCCGACGCGCTCTCCGATACCCACCCACCGTGCTATTCGTGCCGGGAAGACGGCGCTCCGATTGAAGGCGGCGGAAAGATGCTCGCCTCTCATGACCTTCCCCCGGATCGCGAAGATCTCTTTCCTCAGCGCCCGATTGTCGACCGCATCCGCGCCCTCGGCGAGCGCCTCCTCCACGCTGACACCCGCGCCTGTCAGGGTTTCCATGGCAAAGGCAAAGTTCAGAAGCTCCCGCTGCACGAGGAAGCCCGACAGCACGGGCACGCGCAGAATGGCCGCGTCGAGCCTGACGGCAGGCTCACCGCCTCGACCTCTCAGTCGCAGCGCGACTACGATCAATACCGCACCAACGGCCAGCAGCGCACCGATGACGATGAAGGCAACGACGAGAGACTGCATCAGGGATTCGACCCTGCCCGCCATCCCCGGGCCGATCTGGGTGAAAATCTCCCGCAGCCGTGGAAAGAGCACGACGAGGATAAGGACTGCTGTGACCACGACAACGCCCATCACTATGGCAGGATAGAGGAGCGCGGCGGTCAGGCGGTCTCTCAGTTTTTTCTGGTCTCCCATGTACGCAGAAAGCCTCGGGAATACCTGGTCGAGGGACCCGATATGCTCGCCGATTCTCACCATGCCGCGATACACTGGAGGAAAGCTGTTCCCCGCGGCCTCGAGGGCAGCGGCAAATGTGCTTCCCTTCCTGATTCTTTCCAGAAGGAGCATGACCAGCGCGTTTCCTGATCCGCGAGCGGAAACGGTCTCAGCGACTTCCAGCGAATCCTTCAGCGACAGGCCCGAGCCGAGCATGAGGGTCAACAGGTCGGTAAGCTCAGCGATATCTCTGCGAGCGAACTTCCTGCCCGAAGCGGGCGCCGTCTCTCCCGCGCCGAGCTCCCTGATGGAAAGTATGAATTGCTTCGTTGACGCCAGTTCTCGAACCAGGGGCTCTTCGGCAGCCGCCTCCCGGAGGAACTCCTCGATCTTTCCTCTGTCATCAGCCACGCGGCACACGTAGACCGGCATCAGCTCATCACCGCACTTTCCACTTCCGCCACAGTTGTCATCCCCTGCACGGCCATCTGGAGACCCCGGGATAGCATTGTCGTGAAACCCTTCGAGGCGAGGTACAATGCGATGGCTGATCCCCGTTCTCCCTTGAGGATCATTTCCTCCACGGTCTCGTCGGTGGGAAACGCTTCGACGATGGCAGCGCGGCCTTTAAAGCCGGTACCCCTGCAGACATCACATCCGCTTCCATGCGCCAGGCGCGTTGCCGACAATCCGTGGCGCTTGAGAAGCTCTTTCTCGTCCCGCGACGGCTTCCCTGGCCTCGCGCAGGAAGGGCACATCCGCCTGACAAGACGCTGCGCCATGGCGCCGCGCAGCACTGCTGCAAGCAGG
>JBEKVA010000397.1:0-4060 GCA_049514475.1 Spirochaetia bacterium | reverse complement strand
GGCCGTCAGTCCCTTCTGCTCCAGCTCCGCCAGAAGCTCATCGGCAAGGGGAAGCAGGTTCACCACGTCGGAGATGGCGTAGTCGAGCAGGGCGCGGGAAAGGGGCCGCCGCAGCCAGTTGGATTTCTGGAACCTGTCTTTCGCCGAGGCAGACCCGCCGGCGCCGCTCACCGATTGCAGCCCGCCGGTCCTGCCGAGCATACGCGCCGCGATGGCCAGATCGAGGATCGGCGAGGGGCGGATATCCAGCGCGTGCTGGAAGGAGAGCATGTCGTTGGCCGCATCGAACCACACCAGCTGCCAGGGGGCATTCTCCAGCAGCGCCCTCATCAGGTCCTTGTCCCGGATGGTAAGCGGATCCACCGCGTAGCCGCGGCTGCCGTCAGAGAGCTGGATCAGGGCCACGTGGATGCCATAGCTGTGAAGGTTGTTCTCTCCCTCCACGTCAATGGCGAGCCGCCGGCATTGCGCGCGGCGCAAGGCGTCCACGAGGTCCGCCAGCTGCCTGTCTGTCTGTACGTAATCGTAGGCAATCATCTGTGCCGATCATAGCACCCGGAAGGGTCACTGGGCGAGGGAGGGGGATTTGCATATAATGGCCGCCAATCGGATCCATGCAGGGGGGGACCATGAAAGCAGGCTTCAATCTGCTGCTGTGGACGTCATATGTGACCGAGCAGCACTTTCCGCTGTTCGAGAAGCTGAAGAAGGCGGGCTACGACGGCGTGGAGATCCCCATCCTGGAAGGCACGCCGGCGCACTACGCGCGGGTGCTGAGGGCGGTGCGTGACAGCGGTCTTGCCTGCGCCGTGGTCACCAACATGCCGGATTCCGTGCACAATCCCGTGAGCCCCGAGAAGAAGCAGAGGGACGCCGCCCTGGATTTCATGAAAAACGTCATCGACTGCACGAAAGCGCTCGAGGCGGATCTTCTCTGCGGGCCGTTCTACCAGCCGGTCGGGCTGTTCACGGGCAGCGGGCCCACGGCCGAGGAGAAGCTGCGCGCGGTGGAGAACGCGCGGAAGTCCGCCGAGTACGCGGCGCCCGCCGGGGTCACCCTCGCGGTGGAGTTCCTGAACCGCTTCGAGGCGTACTTCCTCACCACCATGGACGGGGTTGCCGAGCACGTGAAGAGCGTGGGCATGGCAAACTTCAGGGCCATGTTCGACACCTTCCATGCGAACATCGAGGAAAACGACCCGGTGGCGAGCATCCGCGCGCACCGCGACATCATCACCCACGTCCACATCTCGGAGAACAACCGCGGGGTGCCGGGCCGCGGCCACAACGACTGGACGGGGATCTTCCGGGCCCTGCGCTCCACCGGCTACGACAACTGGCTCACCATCGAGGCGTTCGGCCGGGTGCTGCCCGCCTTTGCCGCGGCCACCCGCATCTGGCGGGACATCTTCGAGAGCCCTGACGCGCTGTACGCGGAGGGCATCACGTTTATCCGGCAGCAGTGGAGCGCAGCCGCATAGCGGCGCACAAACAGGAGAAGGCAGCCATGGCAAAGAAGATCGCGATGATCGGCGCGGGAAGCGTCGTGTTCTGCAAGACACTGATGGCGGACATCATGGCTACCCCGGCCCTGGCCGGCAGCGACTTCGCCCTGATGAGCCGCACCGAGCCGAAGCTCCGCGCGATGGAGGAGTTCGGCTGCCGCATGCTGAAGGAGAATGGCGTGAAAGGCTCTGTCTGGGCCACGCTGGATCGGCGGGACGCGCTGAAGGATGCGGACTTCGTGGTCGTCATGATCCAGGTCGGCGGGGTGGAGGCCTTCGAGATCGACTGGAAGGTTCCGCTGAAGCACAAGGTGGACCAGTGCGTCGGGGACACCCTCGGGCCCGGCGGCGTCTTTCGGGCGATGCGGAGCATTCCCGTCCTCCTGGAAATCGCGCGTGACATGGAGGAGGTGTCCCGGCCCGGCGCGATCATGCTGCAGTACGCCAATCCCATGGCGGGCAACTGCCTCGCGCTGGGCAAGGCCAGCCGCGCTTCTTTCGTGGGCCTCTGCCACGGCGTGCAGACGACCATCGAGCAGATCGCTCAGTTCATCGACGTGCCAAAGGAGGAGATCCAGTACACCTGCGGCGGCATCAATCACATGGACTGGTTCCTCACCCTTACACGGGGGGGCAAAGATCTGTACCCGCAGCTGGCCCGGGCAATGGATCGCCCGGAGATCTACAAGAGCGAGAAGGTGCGAGGAGAGGTCTTCCGGCATTTCGGCTACTTCATGACGGAAACCACCGGTCATCTCGCCGAATATGTGCCCTGGTTCAGGAAGAACAAGGCGTCGCTGGACACGTACTGCGACGAGCCGGGCTTCGGCGGCCAGAGCGGCGCCTACTACACGTGGTGCAACACCGTGGCGAAGAAGTACGAAGGAAAGAACCAGCTGGACTGGGAGTCTACGAAGCTGGGGCCGCGGAGCGTGGAGTACTGCTCCTACATCATGGAAGCGGTGGCAACCGGCACTCCTTTCAAGTTCATGGGCAACGTGCGCAACGACGGCTACATCGACAATCTCCCCGCCGATGCCTGCGTCGAGGTGCCCACGTTCGCGGATGACACCGGGCTGCATCCCGCACGGGTCGGAAGGCTGCCGACGCAGTGCGCGGCGCTGTGCATGACGAACGTCAACGTGCAGCTCCTGGCCGCGGACGCGGCGATCAACGGGGACACCGAGGCGCTGGTACAGGCAGTAGCGATGGACCCGCTGACCTCGGCCGTCTGCACCCTGAAGGAGATCCGGGAGATGACCTCGGAAATGCTGGAGGCCGAGCGGCGGTGGCTTCCCCAGTTCAAGGGGAAGAAGGTGACGCCCCGGCCGGCGGTGCACATCCCGGCCGGCGTGAAGGCCATCGATCTCGCGCAGGATCCGGCGCAGGCCATCCTGAAGCGCTTCATGGATCTCGCCGCGGAGAAGAAGTAGCGGGGAATCGAGCGCTCAGCTCATTTCGAAAAGGGATTGACGGCCCGGATCTCGGTCATGCCCTCGAAGTCGGCAACGTTCTCGGTCAGCAGGGTCCGTATTCCGTGGACGACCATGGTGGCGGCGATCTGTGCATCGTAGTAGCGCTGTCTGGTGATCCCGTGTTTCTCGCAGATCTCCATGGCGACGTTTTGAACATCACCCGTCAACGGGAGTACCTGAAGGCTCGGGAGCGACGCGATGGACAGGATCTTCGCCCGCGCGACGGCAGGGTCGTCCGGGCGTTCCATCCTCGGGCCTGTCAGGTTGGGGTACATCTCGGCGAGGTTCTGGACGGAGGTGTATCGCTCCTTTCCGCCCTGGGCGAGAAGCAGCGCGCGCGATTGCTCGGACCGAGGATCATCTTCCAGCGTGGCATAGATCAGGACATTGGTGTCGATGAGAACCCGCCCCTCATCGCCCTTCATACGTCTCCTCACGCGAGAACGCCCCCCGGAAGCTCCCCCGAGTCGTCACGATTTTGTCAGCGTCCTGCATGTGCTGCTGGAGGAGTTTCTCAATCGCGAGCTCCACGACCTGGCTCACCGGCCTTCTCTCGCGCCGCGCATATCGCCTGAGCCTTTGCGCGGTTTCACTTTGAACCGTAATACTCATATGCTCCCGCATAATAGAATGGTATTACGAACTGTTCCGCCGGTCAAGGCCCGAGGAGATGCTTCACCTCCGCCTCGTTCGGCAGCGCCGGCATCACACCTTTTCGTTGCGCCGTGAAGGCCCCCGCGGCGTTGGCCCAGCGGAGGGCGCCCGCCAGCTCGTCGTTCCGCAGCCCTTCCAGAAGGGAGCGCCTGTTCTTCGACTGGCCATTCAACGCCGCGAGGAGACGCACGAGAATCGCGGCCATGAACGCATCGCCGCAGCCGGTGGCATCCACCACATCCACCGTGAATCCCGGCACTCGGCCGGCGCTTCCCCGCGCCGCCCACGCGCTCCCGTGCGGTCCGAGGGTGGCGACGCAGAGAGCAGGTCCCTGTTCGATGATCTTCGCGCAGCCCGCGGTCGCGTCGTCCGTGCCGGTGAGGAGATTCAGCTCAGTCTCGTTCACTTTGACGATGTCGGCGCGGG
>JBEKVA010000396.1:0-4068 GCA_049514475.1 Spirochaetia bacterium | reverse complement strand
GCTCAATCTCCAGGACAGTCGTCCTGAGCTTAGCAGTTCCATTCTTATGTGCCTCAATTTCCCTGAGGCCGCGCATAATGCTTTCGTACGCTTTGGACATATCGTTCACTCCTTGAGCCGTTTTGCAAAGCTCTTGATTTCCTTCCGTTCTTCAGGTGTCAAGGGTCATGATATTCCCCACCCCATCAGATAGGATTCGGTTGACCCTGTGGGGGGGTATCGCAGCACCACCCCGTCGGAGAAAACGCGTCTACGGCAATCCTCAGAGCTCGTTTCAGACACTCAGACACGATCAATGGGCGGAGTCCCCTTGGGAACGTTTTTCAGCGCCCATCACTTCGCGCCGGTAGGACCTGCCTTTGGTCGTGATTATCTTAGTGGCCGAAGAGACCAAGCGGTCCAGAATTGCTCCTCCGACAACGGTGTCAGGGAAGATGGCGTACCAGTCTTCAGGAGGGCGGTTGGAGGTGAGGATGGTGGAAGCCCGCCCGAGCCTTTCCTCAGCTAACACGTAGAGCAACTCAGCTTCCCGCTGGTCAAGCTTGCGGAAGGCGAAGTCGTCGAGGATGAGTAGATCCACGGCCACAGCCCGCCGCAGGATACGCTCGGCTCGTTCAGAGCTGTCGGATTGGAGTTCGGCGAGCAGTTTCTGGGTGGTTCGGAACAGCACCTGGTGACCGCGGCGCGCCGCTTCGTGCCCGATGGCTTTCACCGCGTGCGTCTTTCCGATGCCCGGAGGCCCGCCGATTACCAGGTTCTGTTTCTGGCTGACGAAATGACAGGTTGCCAGGTCGCGCAACACCGAAGCCGGCAGCGCCTCCTCGTTGAAGCGGAAATCGAAGTCCTCGAAAGACTTCTGCACCCCGAAGCCGGCTGCCTTCAGGCGCTTGCTCAGCATGTGGTCTTCTCGATTGACCAGCTCGTCCTGGACCAGCAGAGAGAGAAACTCCAGGTGACCGAGGTTGTTGGCCGAGGCTTCAGAAAGCCTCACATCCAGAGCCTGCCACAGCCCGGGCATCTTCAGCCGCTTCAACTGGTCCCGTAAGTGATGATGAATCTCCATGGCGAAGCCTCCTGTTTCAGTTGGTGTAATAGCGGATGTCGCGCACCATCTGCGCGCCGACCGCCGAAAGCGGCAATTCCTGCTGGAAAATCGGCCGCTGAGCGGCGGCTTCCAACATCCGTTTCAGCGTGGCCGGAAGCACCACCGAGCGGCTCTTGGCGCGCTGACAGACCTCCTCGAAATAGGGCCGCCCGTAATGAGTTGCCATGACGTCCAGCATCCCACGAGCCCTGCGGGCGTTCAGGTAGGCATGGGGCTGGAGAACCGAGGCCAGCAGTTCCACCGCGGCCGGTCCGTAGCCGTTACCCTTTTCCAAAATCCAGCCCGGATATCCTCCATTCATCATCGTTCGCACCTCCGCGGGGAAGTCCTCTGCCACCCAGTAGATCCGTTGATGATCGTTGAGCACGTACTGGCGGATGAGGTGCTCGCTGTTGTCGAAGAGCTGTAACAACGGGGCGGCGTATCGGGCCCATACCCGCAGTCCCCGCCACGCACACGGCAGGGAGAAGCGGCTCTTGTTGAAGGTGAGAAACTGGTCCCCCGCATGCACGCTGACCTGTTTCCACTCGGGGGCTTGAAAGCGTTCGGGGGGCAGCGCCTTCAGCGTTGGACGCTCCACCTCGAAGGCCTCCATCGGAGTCACGCCGGTGGTTCCGTGCTCCCTGCGCCCGTAGTCCTCGCGGCACCACTGCAGGGCACGGCGGTTGAGCTCGGTAAGGCCCGCGCTGGGGTACAGGGCTTTGAGCATCCCGAATAGTTCCCGTGCAACGGGAACGAATCGCTCGACCTTCCCCTTGTCGGTACTGCGCGCCACACGGCAAGGGTCGACGAAGACCCCGTAGTGTTCGGCCGCCTCGGCCAGCGCCCGGTTGATCTGAGGATCCCAGAGATCAGGCTTGACGACAGCCGATTTCAGATTGTCCGGGGAAATGAACTGCGTGGACCCCCCGTAATACTCCAGCATCAGCACCACGCTGCCCACGAAACTCACCTTGTCTTGGCTGAAGACGAACTGCACATAGGGAAGCCGGCTGTGGGTCAGCACCCCGCAGAACGCCCACACGGTACGAGCAGCTCCGCGGACCGCATCCTGCAGCGTTCCGACCTTTCCGTAATCCAGTTGCGTCTCCAGCCCCGGGGGCAACTCGATGCGGATCATCCGTTTCCGTTCGACTCGACTCAGCCCCTGCTGGCGGGCAAAACGCTTGAACGTCGCGTAGCTCACCGACAGCTCATACTTCGTGCGGACCACCAGAAACGCCGTCTTTGGCTTCAGCGCCTCCTGGGATCGGTTGATAAGTTCCCGAAGCTCATCCACGTGGGGCAGCAGTTGCTCGCTGCCAGGAGCAGGACGCTCATTTCGAGTGGGAAGCAGATTCTGGACGACCTGGTAGAATTGTTGATCGTCCATCGAAGTCCCTGAGGGCGCCAGGCCAAGGTTTCCAAACCCTTCCAGGTAATACCGCACGGTTTTGCGATCGCGCCGCTCGTTTGCGGCGATATGCGAAAGCGACTGCCCGGCCTGCCATCGCCGGTAGATCTCCCACAGGTCGTGCTTCTTCATCCTTCGATAGCCCATCCTTGATGTCCCCCTCTGGAGACACCTTACTGGCGATCGTCGGGGTGGGGAATTGTGACGACCCTGACGGAGCGAAACCTGGGGAATCTACGTGACCCTAATGACCCTGAGGGTGGGGAATTGACGTGACCCCAGCTCCCGCTCAGCTGGGGATTCTATGTGACCCCGGACACCCGATCAGCTGGCACTTATTGAAAGAGAGCTTCTGCTGGGTGCAACGGCGCATGGCTACTCTGCGGATTTGTGGACTCTCCCACGTGTGGCGAAGCTGATCAGCAGCATAACAAGCGTTGACTATCACCCCGGGCACGTCTGGCGAATTCTTCGCAAGATGGGCTGGAGTCTGCAGCGGCCGAGCTTGCAAGCCAAGGAGCGTGATGAGGCAAAGATTCAGCAGTGGAAGCAAGGGGCTTGGGAAGAACTAAAAAAAAAGCCCAACGCCAACGGGCTTGGATAGTTTTTCTCGATGAAAGTGGCATTTCCCAAAAGCCGTCTGTCCGACGAACCTGGGCCCCGCGAGGCAGAACTCCAGTTCTTCATCACCTTTTCAACTGGAAGAAGCTCTCGATCTGCTCAGCCATTGGGTATCGTTGGGATGGAAAATCATGTTGCTTGTTCTTCCGCATCGTGCCCGACAGTTTCAATGAGGTGAAGCTGATTGAGTTTCTCACCCAACTTCGAAAGACATTTCGTCGAAAGAACATCATTCTCGTCTGGGATGGGCTGCCGTCGCACCGCAGCCGATTGATGTCAGCCTATCTGAATGATCAGCGCAGGGGGATGTCGATGGTGCGCCTTCCCGCCTATGCGCCCGATTTGAATCCAGTGGAGAGTGTATGGAGCAACATCAAGGGAAAGGAATTGGCAAATCGTTGCGCAGACAACCTGGGCGGAATGGTCGCCGGAGTACGCGAGGGATTCGAGCGAATTCATTCTCAGCGAACGCTACTCCATTCTTTTCTTAATCATGCAGGGCTTTCGCTTTGAACACAACGTCAGGATATTATACGATGCTCAATAAGGTCACTTGAATCGCGGTTCTCTCTTTCTTAAGATCATGGGGTATGTAGACACATGGATGAGTGGGAGGGGAAAATGAAGCTTGGCATATCCTGCGCGGTGCTTCTCATCTTGACGGCTCTTGCGTGCGTGCCTCTAGCCGCACAATCACAGACCCCGGTCGGCCTGGGGATTTCCCTGGGAGCAGCCTTCGCTGAAGGCAGCACGCCCAACATTTCCAACAGCGGCGGAAGCACGAGCTTCAACTGGGGTTTCTACGTGGACATACCCCTGCTGAACACTTTCCACATCACCCCGTCATCTGAGCTCTACAGGCTGCAGGACCAGAACGCCACGGACATCGACCTTGCATTCAAGTTCATAGTTCCTCTGTCCGGCTTCGCGATTTACGCCGGGTTCACGC
>JBEKVA010000395.1:0-4079 GCA_049514475.1 Spirochaetia bacterium | reverse complement strand
GCGGACGTGACAATGGGACAGGCGACCGTCAGCGTGAAGGCGGGCCAGGAAGTCCAGGTGCCCGTGGCGAACCCCGCCCAGTACACGGTGGCGGACGCCCCCGCGCCGGATTCCTGGGACACCTGGGTGGCATCCCGTGACCAGGGGGACGAGCAGAGCGTGTCCACGCGGTACGTGTCCAGCGAGGTCGACGGCGTCGAGGACCTCGACGGAGAGGGCACCTGGCGCGTCTATGACGGCTATGGTCCCTGCTGGGTGCCGAACGTGTTCGTCGGCTGGGCCCCGTATCACTTCGGGCACTGGGCATGGGTCGGACCCTGGGGCTGGACGTGGATTGACGATGCGCCCTGGGGATTCGCTCCCTTCCATTATGGCAGGTGGGCGTACGTCACCAACGCGTGGGTGTGGGTTCCTGGACCGATCATCAGGCGCCCCGTCTACGCTCCCGCCCTGGTCACCTGGCGGGGTGGAATGCCGGGACGCGCTTTTCCGCCTGATCGCGATCACATCAGCTGGGTGCCCCTGCGGCCGCGGCAGCCGTTTCGGCCCGCGTATCCCGTGGGACCTGCTTACCTGCACGCGGTCAACGGCGTCGGCATGACCGCGCCGCGGCCGATCGTCAGGTTCACCCCGAACGCCAACGGAACGGTGGTTCGTCCCGACACGAGGGCCCGCGTGACGCCCATCTCTCCGCAGGAGCGGCAGGACCACGTGACGGGCATCCCTTCGCGGGCACGGCCCGCGCAGGTCGTCAGGCCGAGCACGGCAGTGCCCGACCCGTATCCGCGGCCCGTCGTCAGGACCCGTGTTACACCGCCCGCTCCCCAGGCCCCCGTGGTCCGCTTCCAACCCGCGCCGGTGTACCGCGCTCCGCCGCCCCCCCCTGACCAGCGGGACCAGGAGATCCAGAGGCGGGGAGACCGCTAAGAGCTCCGCCGGGCCCGCTCTCTTCATTGCCCCGGGGTTGACGCGGTCGTGATAGCGTGATTCCATGATCGCTTTGCGGCCGTGTCGAGGCACGGGGGAAGGTCGTGAGGAAACAGAAACCAAGCGCCGGGGATAACGACGAGAGATTTCGGAGCATTTTCGAATATTCCGCAGTGCCCCTATGGGAAGCGGACATCTCGAAGCTCCGCGCGCAGCTCTCCGTCTTGAAGAAGAACGGCGGCTTCTGCCTGCGCGACTACCTGTCCGCGCGGCCGCAGTTCGCGCAGGAAGCGGTCCGCCTGATCGTGGTGACCGACGTGAACCAGGCCAGCCTGCGGCTCTTCGAGGCCGAGCGCAAAGAGCAGCTGCTCGGGCCGCTCGACATGGTCTTGGATGCCGTTTTGCGGATGGCGGTCACGGAGACGCTCCTTGCCATCGAGGAAGGGAGAAACGATGTCGAGACGGAATCCACCGCACTCACCCTTAAGGGGAATACCCTTTCCCTGCTGGTAAAGACGCACATACCCCCGGAGGGTGCCTCCTACTCTTCCATGCTCGTCAGCCTCATCGACATCACCGCGCGAAAGCGCGCGGTGGAGAAAGAGCAGCGGAGCGCCAACATCCTCCACAACATCATTGAATCACTTCCCGACATGATTTTCGTCAAAGACAGCTCGCTGCGCATGGTGCTCTGCAACAGCGCGTTCGCCCACGCCACCGGCAGGGAGCCGCAGGAAACCTACGGGAAGACCGATATCGAGAACGGGTGGAGCCCGGACCTGGTGAAGGGCAACCCCGAGAAAGGGATCGCCGGCTGGGAAAAGGACGACCTGGCTGTCCTTTCGGGAAAGACGGTCCACTCCCCCGAGGAACCCGCCGAGGTGAACAAGAACTCCCGGTACTTCGACACGATGAAGTTTCCGCTCTGGGATGCCAGCGGCACTATCATCGGCGTCATTGGGGTTGCCCGCGACGTGACCGAGCAGCGCAAGAACCAGGCAGCCCTGCGCGCAAGCGAAGCGAGCTACCGGGGGCTGATCCAGCAGGCCGCGGACGGCATCATCGAGATCGAAAGGAATGGCAGGTTCATTGGTGCCAACGCTGCCTTCTGCGACATGCTCGGATGCCAGCGGGAAGAGCTTGAGGGGCTGACCATCCTGGATACCTACCCCGAGGACGCGCGCGAAGCCGGATCGCAGCGGATGAGCGCGATCACCCCCGGGGTGGTCATGCGGTTCGCACGGCCCATGAAGAGAAGAGACGGGTCCCTCATCCAGGTCGAAGTGAGCATGCGGCTGCTGGAGAATGGCATGCTCGTCGGCATCCTTCACGACATCACGAAACGGATGCAGTACGAGGCCGCGCTTGCCCACGAGCGCTCGCTGTTCTCCATGCTGATGGACCACCTGCCTGACAGCATCTACTTCAAGGACAGGGAGGGCAGGTTCCTGCGGACAAGCAGGTCCCACGCGGTGGATCGGGGGTTTTCAGACCCCGACGAGGAGACGGGAAAAACCGACGCGGATTTCTCGACTCCCGAGCACGCCCTGAAGGCGCATGATGACGAGGAGCGGATCATCGGCACGGGAATCCCGATGGTGGACGTCGAGGAGCTGGTGACCTACAAGGACCGTCCCCCCGCCTGGTTCGTGACGACAAAGATGCCGCTGCGCGATGCGGCAGGGGCCATCGTGGGGACCTTCGGCATCTCCCACAATGTCACGGCCAGCCGCGAGCTGGCCGAAAAGAACCAGCAGCTGGCAACGCTCGTCGAGTCCGCCGAGGACGCCATTGTCGGTCTGGACCTCGAGCGTCGGATCACCGTGTGGA
The DNA here is from genome assembly GCA_049514475.1 of Spirochaetia bacterium. Lineage (GTDB taxonomy): Bacteria > Spirochaetota > Spirochaetia > SZUA-6 > Fen-1364 > Fen-1364. The sequence continues at coordinate 1,322 of JBEKVA010000395.1, read as the reverse complement.
ACAGGGGTGCCGAGCGCCTCTACTGGTACACGGCGGAGGAGATGCTCGGCAGGACAACAGCTGCCCTGATCCCCTCTGACCTTGAGGAGGAGGCACGGATCATCAGGGAACGCATCCAGCGCGGAGAACAGATAGCGCATTTCGAAACGGCACGGCTCCGCAAGGACGGGACGCGGATCATCGTCTCCCTTACCCTCGCCGCCGTTCGTGACGCCGAAGGCACGGTGGTCGGCATGGCATCCGTGGCGCGCGATATCACCGCGGAGAAGGCGCTGCAGGCGCAGCTCAACAGGACCCAGCGCCTGGAGAGTCTTGCCACCCTCGCCGGCGGCGTGGCTCACCAGTTCAACAATCTCAACACGGTCGTGCAAGGATATCTGGAGCTGATGAAGACCGACAGGAGCCTGTCGCCGCGGCTCCTGTCGTACGTGGACGCGGCATTTGCAAGCGTTCAGCGGGAGGTCGCCATAACGGCGCGTCTCCTGGCCCTCACCGAGCCGGGCGGCTCTTCGGACACCCTCCGGCTCGATGAGCTGGCACACGCGCAGTGCATGCTTCACGAGAAGCGGCTGGAGGGGGAGAAGGTGAGCCTCCACCTCGACCTGGAGGAGACTCCTCCCGTCGAATGCAACGAAGAGCGCCTTCGGTTCGTGTTCTCAAGCCTGATGGGAAACGCCATCGACTCGCTGCTCGATCAGCCCGTGCGCAGGGTGAGCGTGCGGACAGGCTGCACGGAAAGCGCCGCCTGGTTCGAGGTGGAGGATACCGGCTGCGGCATCAGCGCGGAGGACATGCCGCGGCTCTTTTCCCCGTTCTTTTCCGGCAAGGGCGAATGGGCCCCGCCGGGCTCGCCGCAGGCGCGGCTGCGGGGCGTCGGGCTGAGCCTTGCCATCAGCAGCGCGACTATCACCGAGTACGGGGGGAAGATCGACGTGCACAGCACGCCGGGGAAAGGCTCGACATTCAGGGTCGAGATGCCGATCCGACGTCAGCTCCCGTAGAGGACGCCCGGCCTCATTTCAGCGCCGCAAGGGCGCGCAGCTGGGGTGTGCCGGCCAGTGAATGGTTTACCGCGGCGAAGTCGCGAGCCGTCATCCCCGCGGGAGACTTCCGGCGACGGTCAGCGCCAGCGGCGAGGAGCGTCGTGACCACCAGGGGATTCGTGGTGAATCGGGCGGCGAGCATCAGCGGGGTCTTGCCTGAGCCGTCGGTTTCCTCGACCCTGGCCCCTGCCCGTATCAGCTCCGCGATGACGGCAGGCTGGGGGTTGAGCATGGCGGCCAGGTGAAGCGCCGTGGCGCCCTCTCTGTTGCGGTCCTCCA
>JBEKVA010000394.1:0-4091 GCA_049514475.1 Spirochaetia bacterium | reverse complement strand
ATGTGATACTTGATATCGTAGACCGAATGAGCTCCGTGCTGATATTCCATTTCCAATATCCTTACATGCTAAAGCTGTTCGCCTAAAGGCGAAGGATTTAAACCTGGTAGTGGAAATTAAAACCGGAGAAAAGGAGAGCTAAGGAGTCAGAGGGGGCTCAGAGCCTGGGCTGCGGCGTGATGCTTATGACGTGAGCGGGAGATTCCCGAAGAGGCTCCGTGAGCCGGATATGGATGTCTTTTCCTTCCTGGTGCCAGGTGATGTAGCCCAGGCACCCCAGGATGCGCATGCTGGCATAAGGAAGAAGGCGCAGGGAAGGAAGCACGATCGTCCTGCCGGCCGGGGTGCCGAGCAGGATCACGTAGGTTGTCATGCCCCGTGTTGTATAGCGCAGCTCAAGCCCGTCTTCTGTGGCACCCACCTGGTCTCCCCAGGGACGGGATCCGAAGACGGCCTCGCCGTTTAGCTTCAGCCAGGAACCCAGGCCGCGCAGCCGGGCCACCTGCGCAGGCGGCAGCGAGCCGTCGGCCGCGGGACCGACTCCCAGCAGGAGGTTGCCGCCCCTGGCAACGATGTCCACCAGGAGCTGCACGAGGGCCGGCACGGACATCATCTGGGCTTCTTCCTCGGCGGCGTTGTAGCCGAAGGAGTGGCCCAGCCCGCGTACGCACTCCCATTTGCCCTCCCCGTCCTTGGGCTTCAGGTCGTACTCGACCGTCCGGAAATCCGCGTGGCGCGCGACAGGCACCCCCAGCCCGCGCGTCGACTGGCTTCGCCTGCGCGGCGCGATGAACCCCAGCAGGGCCATGAGGGCGCGATGGCGGAACGTCCCGGGCTCTCCCAGGTCGGCCTGGCCGAACCTGTCGTTGATCACCCCGTCGGGCACTGCCGCGTAGTAATGGGAAAGGAGCTTCAGCACGTCCGCGCTCGGCGGGCTCCCCACGTCATTCCAGAGGATCGAGGGAGAGTAGCGGGAAATGAGCTCGCGCCAGTGGGCGTCCACGTAGGCAGCGAACGATTTCGAGCGCGGGGTGGCGGTGAGAAGGTCGCGGAGACTGCGGATCGGCGCGCCGGCGAATGTCCAGTCCAGGCCCCCTGAATAGTACAGCCCGAACCGCAATCCCCGCGCCGACACGAGCGTGGAGAGCTCTCCGACCACGTCCCGCGAAAGCTGCCACCCGCTCTTGCGCGGGTTGCGCCGGCGCGAGGGCCACATCAAAAATCCGTCGTGATGCTTCGCGGTGAAGACGACGTAGCGCGCGCCGCTTGCCGCAATGGGATCGATCCACGCGGTGGGGTCCCATTCCTTTATGCCCTGGCGGAACTCGCGGCCGAAGGAATCGTAGCGGGCCAGCCGTCCGTACCTCGCCTTGTGATGGTCGTGCGTGGGGCTGCCGGCAATGAGCATGCTGTTGGCATACCACTCTGCATACGGGTTGTGGGCAAACCAGTGCTCCCAGCCGTTCTCAGCAACGACACGGGGCATCTCGTCGGAAAGGGGGGCCCATGCCGGCACGGCATAGGGCCCCCAGTGGATGATGATCCCCAGCTTCGCATCGTCGTACCACGCGGGCACGCCGCGCTCTTCGAGGGATTCCCAGGTCATTCGATGCTAGGGTCTGTCAGCAAGGTACTTGTAGAACGCGTAGCGCTCCTTGGCGTCCCTGCGCGCCACCTCCAGAAGCTCCGCCGCCCTCTCGGGCCCCGACTGCTTCAGTGCGCGGAAGCGGATCTCGTTGTACATGTATTCCCCGATGTCAGCCGTGGGTTCCTTGGAATCCAGGGTCAGCGGGTTCTTGCCCTGGGCTTTCAGCGTCGGGTTGTAGCGGAACAGCGGCCACGCGCCCGATTCGACCGCGAGCTTCTGCTGGCTGATGCCCTTGCGCAGATCCAGGCCGTGATTGATGCAGTGGCTGTAGGCGATGATCAGCGACGGTCCCGGGTATTCATCGGCCTCGGAGAATGCCTTGATGGTCTGCAGCCGGTTGGCCCCGAACGCGATGCGCGCCACGTACACAGAGCCGTAGGCCATGGCCATCATGCCGAGGTCCTTCTGTCCGTTGGACTTTCCGCTGGCCGCGAACTTCGCGATGGCGCCGACGGGGGTCGCCTTGGATGCCTGGCCGCCGGTGTTGGAATACACGCCGGTGTCCAGGACGAGGACGTTCACCTTGCGGCCGGAGGCAATCACGTGATCCAGGCCGCCGTAGCCGATGTCATAGCCCCAGCCGTCACCACCGATGACCCACACGGATTTCCTGATGAGGTGGTCGGCCGCCGCGAGCAGCCTCTTCTCTTCTCCCGTGGTCCCCTTTACGAGGGCCTTCTTCAGCTCGACGATGCGCAGCCTCTGCGCCTCGATGCCTTCCTGCGTGGCCTGGTCAGCCGCGCGGACCTGCGTGAGCAGGTCTTTCGGGGCCGCGGACTTTCCCGAGGCCAGGATGGAGTCGATCAGCTCGTTGGCGAACTCGAACATCTTGTCGGCGGTCAGACGCATGCCGTAGCCGAACTCGGCGGCATCCTCGAAGAGGGAGTTGGACCATGAGGGTCCGCGCCCGTCCTTGCGGGTGGTATAAGGGGTCGTGGGAAGATTGCCGCCGTAGATCGAGGAGCAGCCCGTGGCGTTGGCGATGATCGCACGATCGCCATAGAGCTGGCTCATGAGCTTCACGTACGGCGTCTCGCCGCAGCCGGCGCAGGCGCCGGAGAACTCGAACATCGGCGCGATGAGCTGCGAGCCCTTGATGGTGTTTCTCTTGATGAGCTTGGGATCCACGTCGGGCAGCGAGAGGAAGAACTCGAAGTTCTCCGCCTCCTGGTCCTTCAGGGGAAGCTGCGGGGACATGTTGATGGCCTTGCGGTCGGTCTTTTCCCCGTTCACCTTCTTGAAGGCGGGGCAGGCGCTCACGCACACGCCGCAGCCGGTGCAGTCAAGGGAGGAGACCTGGATGGTGAACTTCTTGCCCTCGAACTCCTTGCCCTTGGCATCGACGGACTTGAACGTCGCCGGGGCCTTCGCGAGCAGGGTGGGATCATAGACCTTCATGCGGATGACCGCGTGGGGGCAGACCAGGGAGCACTCGCCGCACTGGATGCAGGTCTCGGAATCCCATACGGGGATTTCCTCGGCGATGTTCCGCTTCTCCCACTTCGTCGTGCCCGTGGGCCAGGTGCCATCATCCGGCAGCTTGGAGACCGGCAGGAACTCACCCTTGCCGGCGATGATGGCCGCGGTCACCTCGCGCACGAACGCGGGCGCCTGCGCGGGAACGGGGGGCAGCATGTGCAGCGCGCCGTCCGCCATTGCCGGGTACTCGACCTTCTCGATGCGCGAGCGGGCGGCATCCACCGCCTTCATGTTCATGGCGACGATTTCCTTGCCCTTGTTGCCGTAGGTGTCCTCGATGGCCGCGTTGATCAGCTCCAGGGCCTTCGCCTCGGGCAGGACGCCGGAGATGAGGAAGAACGCCGTCTGCATGATCGTGTTGATCCTTCCGCGCATGCCGACATCGTTGGCGATCCGCGTGGCGTCGATGACGTAGAAGCGCAGCTTCTTGTCGATGATCTGCTTTTGCACCTCGACGGGGATCTTCGCCCACACCTCCGCCTTGCCGTAGGGGGCGTTCAGAAGGAACACCGCACCGTCCTCCGCCTGGGAGAGCATGTCGACTTTCTCCAGGAAGCTGAACTTATGGCAGGCCAGGAAGCTCGCCTTGGAGACGAGGTAGGTGCTCTTGATGGGCTTCTTGCCGAAGCGCAGATGGGAGATGGTGATGGAACCTGACTTCTTGGAGTCGAAGACGAAGTAGCCCTGGCAGTAGTTGTCAGTGGCCTTGCCGATGATCTTGATCGAGTTCTTGTTGGCTCCCACCGTCCCGTCGGCGCCCAGGCCGTAGAAAAGGGCGCGGTGCACGCCGGCCGGCTCCGAGGAGAAGGCCGGGTCGAAGGGGAGGCTTGAGTGGGTCACGTCGTCGTTGATGCCCACCGAGAAATGGTTCTTGGGGTTCTTTTCCTTGAGATTGTCGAACACGCTCTTGGCCATGGCGCCGGTGAACTCGTAGGAGCCCAGGCCGTAGCGGCCGCCGACCACC
>JBEKVA010000393.1:0-4145 GCA_049514475.1 Spirochaetia bacterium | reverse complement strand
GGAATCGACCTGGAGAGGCGCGACCGTGCGGGCGAGGAACTGCGGCAGGCGCGCCTCGAGGTCCGTCTCGGCGTCCTGCTTTGCCCGGACGGTCGAAGGAATCGAGGGATCCAGCGTGCGGGTGACCTCCATGGTGATGGAGCCGGCCGTCCAGTTCAGGGCGCTGCTCACCGTGGAGCCGGGCTCACTGAGCACCGTGACCGCCCCGCTGTCGGCCGCGCCGGCCGACACGGCCGCTGCCGACAGGAGCACGCACAGGAGGACGACTGACTTTCTCATCCTGACACCCCCGCGGGACGAACCGGCACCAGCACCCGTGCCCCTATCCGCAGGGCGTGCGGTGCAAGCTGAGGATTGAACTCCTGTATCAGATCGACGCTCACGCCGTATTTCTTCGCCATGGCGAACAGGGTGTCCCCGGCGCTCACCACGTGCACGCTGAACTCCAGCAGGGGCAGCGTTGCCCCCGCCAGGGTTCCCCGCACGGCATCGACGTACTGCAGCGGGACCTTCAGCTGGTAGCCGTAGGAGCCGGGAGGGGTCATGGGGAAGTTAAGCTCCTGGTTTCCCCGCGTCAGCACCTCCAGCGGAACACCCGACTCCCGAGAGAGAATGCGAAGGTCGACGCACCTGTCCACGGGGACGCGATCCCACTGCGCTGCCGCGTCCCATCCGATGGAAAGACCGAAGCGGCCGGGATAGCTGAGGATCCGGGTCAGCGCCAGGAACTGGGGCACGAAAGCGGCCGTCTCCCGCGGCAGAACTCCCATTCTCCGCAGCGCCCAGTAGTCATTGCCCGGGTACCTGCGCACGATGACGGAAAGCTTTCCGACGCCGCAGTTGTAGGCTGCCAACGCCATGTACCAGTCGCCGAAGATCGCGTAGTTCTCTGCAAGCTTGTCCAGGGACGCGTCGGTGGCCTTCCAGAAATCCCGCCGCTCGTCCAGCCACTGGTCCATGCGCAGGCCGTAGGGGGAGGCGGTGTTGCGCATGAGCTGCCAGAGACCGGCGGCGCCCCGCGGAGAGCGCGCGCGGCCCTGGAACCCGGACTCGACAGCGGGCAGGTAGCGCAGCTCGCGGGGCAGCTTTCGCGCCTCGATGGCCCTGGCGATCACCTCGCGGTAGAGCAGGCTCCTGTCGAGCACTGCCTGCAGCCAGTCTCCCTGGCTTGCGCGCAGGCCCTGCAGGTATCTCTCTATGACCTCCTCTTCGGGCATGGTCAGGGTGTACAGCTCGGGGCCGAGGGTACCCTGCAGGGGAGGAAGCGGGCCGTTGTTCGCCGCGGCAGCGAACGGCATCGACGCCGGGAGGAGGGATATCTCGGGTGCCGTGGGCGGGACGCCGAGGGGCGCGCTGCCGGGCTCTTCCGAGGCCGAGACGGCATGCGCGGCCGCCAGGACCACGACGACGGTGACTAGAGCTTTTCGCCGAAGTATATTCCAGCCCATTCCCACTGCCCATTCACGTCGGGATTCGCCGGAAAATCGATCTGGCGGAAATACAGGTACCATGTCGGCGGGCGGAAGTTCCACCCGATCGTCTTCAGGTAGGCCTCTTTTTCGTTTGCAGCAACGTCCAGCGGGCCTTCGATGCTCACGCTGGAGCTGCCGAGGTACGTTGTGATGTTGTAATTCACGTTTTCCGTATCCACCAGGGAAAGAGAGTCCCAGGGCTCCTGGAAGAAATTCACCTGCGCCTGGTATTTCCTGAGCTTCGCGACGTTCTTCGTCTGGATGGCGTCCTTGACCGCGGCAACCAGGTCGTCGAGATTCGGCATGGTCCACGTCTTGTCGGGATAGTAGTAGAAGGAAACCTTTTCAGAGGCCTCGCGGAAAGCACGCGGGTCGCCGGGGATCTCCGTGTCGGCAGAGCCGATGAACTTCTGGTAGGCCTGGATGGACTGTTCCCACTCCCCTACCTCTTCATAGCTTTTCGCCATGAAATACCAGTTGCTGCCGGGGCTCTGGTCGGGAAACCGCGAGAACAGCTCCTTGTAATCCCCGATCTTGTCCTCGGAGTTGGTTTCAAGTGCGAGCAGCTCCTGCAGGCACTGCAGGTGGATCGATGTCCCTTTTACCAGCAGGTCGCCGTAGTTGGAAAGAATCCTCCGGTAGTAATGGACCGCGAGCGGCAAGGCCTTCATGTCCCGGTAGGCGTCAGCCACGAGAAGAAGATAATACCCGTTGTAGATGTCGGCGGGGTTTTTCTCAACGTGGTTGGTGAGGAAAAGGATCTCGCGGTCCACCTTTCCCTCGTTCGCAAGCCCGGCGGCGATCTGGGTGATGAGCACGAAACGGTTCTCCTGGTCCTTCTCCTTCTGGAAAAGGCGGAAGAGCTCCCTCAATTCCTGGTTTCGCTCGAATGTGCCGAGGTAATACCGTGTTTCTGAAGCAGAGCACCCGGAGAGAAGCGCGGCGAACGCGGCCGCGAGCACGACACAAGTAAAGAAGCGCTGTCCCATGACCGTGCGGGGATAGTAGCAGGATGGGCAATAGTTGGCAAGGCGCAACGCTTCTGGTACTATAAAAACGGCATCTTTATGGCAGAAAAAATCACCCGAAACCCCAAGGGACTCTCCGTCCCCGATTCACCCCTGATCCCCTTCATCGAAGGGGACGGCACCGGCCCGGACATCTGGCGGGCGGCGCAGCGCGTTTTCGACGAGGCGGTCCGCGCCAGCTATGGCGGCAAGCGGAAAATCCAATGGGTGCAGGTGCTCGCCGGAGAGCGGGCCTTCAAGGAGACGGGCAACTGGCTCCCCCCTGAAACGGAAGAGGCCTTCCGCTCCCACCTGGTCGGCATCAAGGGACCGCTCACCACGCCTGTGGGCGGCGGCATCCGCAGCCTGAACGTCGCCCTCCGTCAGAGCCTGGACCTGTACGTCTGCCTGCGGCCCGTGCGCTGGTATCCCGGGGTCCCCTCCCCGGTGGTGCACCCCGAGCAGGTGGACATGGTGGTCTTCCGGGAGAACACCGAGGATGTCTACGCCGGCTTCGAGCTGAAGGAAGGAACGAAAGAGGCGCGGGAGCTCATTGCCAGCCTGCGCGAGCGCTTCGGCTGGAAAATCCGCGAAGACGCGGGCATCGGCATCAAGCCGGTGAGCAGGACGGGATCCGAGCGGCTCGTACGCGCGGCCCTGGAGTACGCGGTTGCGCACGGGAGAAAGAGCGTCACGCTGGTGCACAAGGGCAACATCCAGAAGTTCACCGAGGGCGCATTCCGCGAATGGGGCTACGAGCTAGCCCGCCGCGAGTTCGCCGACAGCGTCTATATTCCTGAGGGAGTTCCCTCGGGGGATCCGGCCCCCGTGCCGGCGGGCAAGGTGCTGGTGAAGGACGCCATCGCCGACAACTTTCTCCAGCAGATCCTCAGCAGGCCCGCCGAGTTCGATGTCATTGCCACCACGAACCTCAACGGTGACTACATCTCTGACGCCCTGGCGGCGCAGGTCGGCGGTATTGGCATTGCCCCCGGGGCGAACATCAACTACGTCACCGGGCATGCCATGTTCGAGGCAACCCATGGCACTGCCCCGAAGTACGCGGGCAAGGATATGGCCAATCCCTCCTCTGTCATCCTTTCGGGGGTCATGATGCTCGAGTACATGGGCTGGGGGGAGGCGGCGGCCGCCATAGAGGCGGCACTGACGCGTACCATCGCCGAGAAGATCGTGACCTACGATTTCGCCAGGCTCATGAGCGGCGCCACGAAAGTCAGCACAACGGGATTCGCAGACCAGCTTGTGAAGAATCTGGAACCCCGCCAGGGGCAGGCGACCAAATCCCGCCAGGAGCGCGCGACGTGACAAAACCCCGCACCACTCGGCCTTCCGCCCGGCCGCGCTATCCCAACAAGCTCCTGGTGGCGGGCGTGGTCGTGCTGGTCATTGGCGGCATCCTGCTTCTTTGGAACCTGGGCTATCTCCCGCAGCTGGGCAAGCTGTGGCCTGTCCCCGTGATCCTCGTCGGGCTGGTATTCCTGTACATGACGTGGCCGCGCGGCCACTCGGACAGGTGGCTGATCCCCGGCATGGTCTTCACCCTCGGGGGCATCGTATTCCTGCTGGTGAACACGGTGCTGAACGAGCAGAGCCTTGTCCGCATCTGGCCGGCCTTCATGCTCGTCACGGGGATCTCCCTGATTCC
>JBEKVA010000392.1:0-4151 GCA_049514475.1 Spirochaetia bacterium | reverse complement strand
CGAGGCCTTCCGTCACATGAACACCCCGGCGAACATGGATGCCTACCTGGAACGGACCTTCACGCGGGCGAAGCTCGAGGAGGAGCTGCGCAACCCGCTGTCGGCATTTCTCTTCCTGTACAGCGACGGCGTCCTGGCCGGCTACATGAAGGTCAACGAGGGGGCCGCGCAGACGGATCTCGCGGACCCCGCCGCGCTGGAAATCGAGCGCATTTACGTTCTGAGGGATTTCCAGGGCCTGGGTCTGGGCAGGACGCTGATCGAGAAGGCGCTCGAGATCGCCCGGAAAAAAGAAAAGAGCTTCCTGTGGCTGGGGGTCTGGCAGAAGAACGAGAACGCCATTGCCTTCTACGCGCGGATGGGGTTCCGCAAGGCGGGCACCCACCCCTTCATCATGGGCACCGACCATCAGACCGACTGGATCATGCGGCGGGACGTGAACGAAGGCTGACGGCTGACCGGGCCCGCCTCATCCCGGCGGGAACTTCCCCCATAGCACGGTATCAGCTCCGTATCGTTCGCTTTCACGCACGATAAACGGGGGAATGGCAGGCCCGGGGATCCCCTCCATGCGTGACGGGCTGGTGGTGATCACCGCCTGCGCCGCGAGGGCTGAAGCGATGAAGGACTCGAGCACGCGCGCTCCCCCCTCCACCATGAGTGAATCAATGCCCTCGGCCCGGATCCCCGCGAGCACAGCCGCCAGTTCCAGACCCCATGGGCCGCAGGGCACCGTGAATAGGCGCGCCCCCGCCCGCTCGAGCTGCTCCGCGGCGCTCTGCGTGTCCTGCGCGTTCTCCGCGTGGAATATCCAGGGCACCATGTCGGCGCGGGAGAGAAGCCGGGCAGCCGCGGGAGTGCGCAGCCGGCTGTCGAGCACGATCGGCCGGGGCTGCTTACCATCGACGAGGCGCACCGAGAGAAGGGGATTGTCGGAAAGCACCGTCTGGACGCCGACGAGGATGGCCCCGTGCATGGCGCGCAGGCGGTGGGTGAGCACGAGGGACTCGCTGCCGCTCACCGCCGTGCGGACCCCGTCGGCTGCGGCGATGGCCCCCGCGGCGGTCCGCGCCCAGCTCAGCGTGACGACCGGCAGCGTGCCCCCCGCCTGCGCGCGCAGGACCGAGAGCACCGCGGTTTCAATCCGTCCCGTCCCCTGGGAGCTCACTTCTTCCTGCAGACCGCCAGCCCGTCGTGGACGGGAAGAATGACCGTGTCGAGGTCCTCGCGGGAGCAGATGAGCCTGTTGAACTCCCGTATGGCCCCGGTGGCCGCATCGGTGACCGTTTCATCGGCGACCTTTCCGCTCCACAGCGTATTGTCGGTGATGAAAAGCCCCCCCGGCCTGAGCAGCCCCACCGCCACGGCAATGCTGGCGGGGTAGGCTTCCTTGTCGATATCGTTGAACACGATGTCGAAGGGGCCGGAGAGCGTGCGGGCGGTCTGCAGGGCGTCCCCGACGCGGTAGTCGATCTTCTCCGCCAGGCCGGCCGTGCGGAAGTAGCCCATCGCAAGGTCACGATTGTCCGAGGAAAGGTCGGTGCAGACGACCCGTCCTACGTCCGGCAGCGCGCGGGCGAACCACAGCGCCGAGTACCCGTAGCCTGACCCCAGCTCCAGCACGCGGCGCGCCCCGCAGGCGTGCGTGAGGATGCCCAGCAGCATCCCCGCCTGCCGGCCGACAATGGGAAAATGCTTTCTCTCCGCGAGTGACTCCATTGCGGCAAGCACGGGGTCCACCTGCCCCGCAAAGGATCCGAGATACGCTTCGATGCGCTCGTCGACGATCATGAGCGGAGCATACGATACTTTCGGCGATTCTGCACGGGGCAAATCCGCCGCCCCACGGGGCGTCGGCGCGCAAATCCGCCGCTTCGCGTCGGCGCGCAAATCCGCCGCCCTACCAAATCCGCCGGAATTACGAACGCCTCGGCAGGTAGCGCGAACGGGCGCGTTGGTGTTATACATACAGAATGAATACGAAGCAGGACATCCAGGATTTCCTGGCACAGAAGACCCTTGCCATCGTCGGGCTGTCCCGGGATGAAAAAGCAATGAGCTCCAGCGTGAACAAGGAGCTGAAGGCCAAGGGCTACCGCATGCTGGCAGTGAATCCGAACGCGGAAACCATTGGCGGGGAAAAGTGCTGGCCCAGCCTTGCCGCCTTGCCGGAGAAGGTCGGCGGCGTGCTCGTCTTCACCGCCCCTGCCCAGTCGGAGAAGGTGGTGACGGAGGCGGCCGCGCAGGGCATCCGCCGCGTGTGGCTGCAGCAGGGCGCGCAAAGCGAGGCAGCCCTCGCCCTCTGCCGCGAGAAGGGGCTCCAGGCGGTCTCTGGTAAATGCATCATGATGTTTGCCGAGCCGGTCGGCTCAGTGCACGGCGTGCACCGCTGGTTCGCGAAGGTTTTCGGTCAGCTCCCCCGTTAGGGCGCGCTGCCGGCCGCTGCCGCCTCGATGGCCTTCAGGAGCACGTTGCTCGACGCGGTGGCTCCGCTCACCGCATCCACGGAGGTCGATGCCGCCTTCTTCACCCTGCCGATGATCTCCCCGGCCAGCGTTGCATCGACGTTCCTGCCTGCCGTAAGCTGTATGTCGCTGATTTCACCAGATGAGACGATGACCTGCACGGTAGCCGATACCTCCCCTTCCGTGACGGTCGCACTCCGCGTGCCGTCGGGCAGCGATGCAAGCGGGGTTCCTCGGCTCTGCGTCTTGGTGATCACCTCGACGAAGTGCGACTGGGTCACCCCGTAACGGATTCCGAAGACAGCCGTAACCGCGAGGAGCAGGATCGCCACTCCAATCGGCACGAAAAGCGGACTGTAGCGGGCGCTCGCCGCGTTCCTCGAGACAAGGCGATTGCGCAGGGTGCAGGTCGCCGCTGCCAGGAGCGCGCAGAGCGCGGTGGCGGCAGGGGCGAAGCCGCAGACGGAGCGGTATCCCAGTCCGTTCGGCACGGGGGCCGCGGGGGTGGGGATCAGCGTCACGACCGCGATGACGGAGAAGGCCATGGTCACACCGAGCAAGCCGTAATAGCCGGCTGATTCATTACGCTGCATGGACACCTCGCGGTATCTTGGCTTCCCGCACCGTGGACTGTCAATCCGGCCCCGCGTATACTCAATGAAGTGAGCACACCTCCGGCCATCACGATCGCGGGCCTGCGCAAGACCTACGTGGTCAGCGAACGGGAGCCGGGGGCCATGGCGGCCCTCCGCAGCCTGGTGCACCGAAGCACGCGGGAAGTACATGCCGTTGACGGTATCTCCTTCGAGGTCGCCCCTGGTGAGATCGTCGGGTTCCTCGGTCCCAACGGGGCCGGCAAAACCACCACGCTGAAGATGCTCTCCGGGCTGCTGCATCCCACGGCGGGAGAGATAAAGGTCCTCGGCCACATTCCTTCAAAACGGGAGAAAGCGTTCCTGCGGCAGATCACCCTCGTCATGGGGCAGCGCAACCAGCTTGTCTGGGACATCCCCGCCGCGGATTCCTTTGCCCTCAATCGTGCCATCTACGGCATTTCCGCGGCCGACTTCCGCCAGACTCTCGATGAGCTGGTGGCGCTGCTGGAGCTTGAGCCCCTGCTGGGGAAGCCGGTCCGCACCCTGTCCCTGGGGGAGCGCATGAAATGCGAAATCGCCGCCGCTCTCCTGCATCGCCCCGCCATGGTCTTCCTCGATGAGCCGACCATCGGCCTGGACGTGACCATGCAGCGGCGCATCCGCGCCTTCATCGCGGAGTACTGCCATCGCACCGGGGCAACGGTGCTGCTCACCAGCCACTACATGGCCGACGTGCAGGCACTCTGCCGCCGCGTCGTGGTGATCCACCACGGGCGGCTGCTCTTCGACGGGGAGCTCTCCGCGCTGGTGGAGCGCTTCAGCGCGCACAAGACCATCGCGGTGCGCCTGGCGGAGCCCGACACCGACCTGCGCTCCTACGGCGAGGTGGTCTCCTCCGAGGACGGCCTGACCACCCTGCGTGTCCCGCGCGCCGAGACGGCGCGGATCACCGAACGGCTGCTCGCCGACCTGCCGGTGATCGACCTGACGGTGGAGGACCCGGCCATCGAGGAGGTGATCGAGCTGGTCTTCGCGGAGGGCGGCCGCTGATGGGAATCCGGCAGCTCTACCTCCAGCAGTTCAAGACCTC
>JBEKVA010000391.1:0-4187 GCA_049514475.1 Spirochaetia bacterium | reverse complement strand
TGGAGCTTCTGAAAAACAGGCTGAAGGAACGCAAGGTGACGCTGGAGGCCACGGCCAAGGCGAAGGCGTATCTCGCCGAGGTGGGCTACGACCCGCTGTACGGCGCGCGCCCGCTGAAGCGAACGATACAGAACCTCGTGCAGAACCCCATGGCCAAGATGATGCTCGCCGGCGACATCGCCGACGGAGCCACGATCACCATCGACAAGGGCACCGAAGGGATCACGTTCAAGAAAAAGTAGGCCGCCGCGGGTCCTTCACGGAGCTCCGCCCGGCGGCTGGCGAGGGGGGCGTCGTTCCCTCAACCCCCCAGTTCCAGTCCGCCGCTGTACTGGCGGTCGGCAAAGGCGAGCAGCCGCGGCAGGAGAAGCGCCGCCGCCCCTGCAAGGACCATGGCGGCTGCGCAGCCGACCAGGAGCGTGTCGACCCCGGCAAGCACCAGCAGCGCGCACAGGGCGGCAGCGATTCCCACGACCCCAGCGGAACCGCCGATTCCCATCAGGACGTTCATATTGTTTTTCATCGCCTGCTGCGGATGGGTCCAGTTCAGAATGGGCCGCTTCAGGTCGAAAAAGATGCCCACGCAGAATGACAGGACCTGCAGCGCAAACCCGGCGGGAAGCATGAACACAAGGGAGACCAGCGGATAGCGGAAAAGCCACCACATGATGGCGCAGTCCAGGACATAGGCCGGGCCGAATAGCAGGAGATGCAACAGGAGCTTGACGCTCACCTGGGTCCGGCCGGCGATGGGCACCGTGAGGCTGATGCCGAAACGCCTGCCCTCGCGGGAAATGCTGGTCGCGGAAACGGTGGTGAGACCGGTCATGAGCCCGATCACCCCCGTGAGGACAAGCGGAAGAAACGGCATCCCGTTTATGGCTGCCAAGGCAGGGAGCAGGTACTGGCGGGGAATGACCAGGCCGTACACGGCCAGGAGCAGGGGAAGGACCAGGAGCTCACCGGCTGCCTCGAAGATGAACGTGGAGCTCGACGTGAGGATGGCCCATTCCCGGCTCAGCAGGGTGCGCACCACACCCCGGGCAGCGCCCGCCGGGCGCCACGCGCCGTTGCGCCCGAAGCGCGCGGAATCCCTGTGCTCCATCACGTCACCGGCAAACCCCGCCGCCGCTGCCGCCGTTGCCGCCGCCGCGAGCGCTGCCGGGGTCACGGCGGAGAGAATAATGACCCACGGACCGGCGCCGGGGAGCATTGCCGCGGCTGCCCAGCCCAGCGGCGGCAGGGCGTGGCGCATGCCTGAAAAAAGACCGAAAAATCCCGCAAGGGGCGCGACTCCCGCGAGCGTGGCCAGGGCAGACCGTGAGAAGGCCACCGGGAAGGCTACGACAAGGACTACTCCCAGGCCCATCCCGATCGTCTCCAGCGTCGTGCGGTAACGGGAGAGATTGACGGTCTTCATCAGCGCCAGCGCAGCGAGCACGGCCAGGGAGATCGGCAGCAGCGGGTAGACGAACAGCGCGAGCAGGGAGCCGAGGGCCGCGGCAGGAGGAAGCCCCGCCGCGGAGACCTGCAGCCAGAGGGCAGGCACGAAGAGGACCAGGTGCACGGGGATGCAATACAGGTAAAGAAGAAACGACTTGGCCGTCACGATGGACCGGGGGCGAAGGGGCATCGCGAAAAGCATCGCCAGGTCGCTCGAGTAATAGAGAAGCGAGAGGGCCAGCGGGATTGCCGTGACGAACATGAATGCCCCGCTTCCCAGGAGCGCGGAGAACACCAGGAGATCCGGCTGGCCGTTCGCCGGCCCGTATGCCAGCAGCGCGCGGTAGATGCCGAGGACCATGAACACCATGATCGCGACTCCCGCGAGGATACCCAGCCCGAGGGACACCATCCAGAGACGGCCCCTACGCACCAGGTCTCGCAGGCCCTCCGCCGAGAGCCATGTCGTGCCCCGGAGGGTGGCCCTAACGAGCGGCAGGGTTTTCATCGGTCATTTCCAGGAACAGCTTTTCCAGTGTCGCGCTCTGCTCGCCGGCCTTCCGGCGCAGCTCCTCCAGAGGGGCGGCGGCCAGGAGCTCGCCGTGGCTGATGATGCCTACCCTGTCGCAGAGCCTCTCGGCCACCTCCATGACGTGCGTGGAAAAGAATACTGTCTTGCCCGCGGCGCACAGCCGCCGCATGGTTTCCTTCAGCGTGAACGCGGCGCGGGGGTCCAGGCCGACGATCGGCTCATCGAGAACGAGCACCTCGGGGTCGTGCAGGAGCGCTGCCACCAGGGACAGCTTCTGCCGCATGCCGTGGGAGTATGTCGCGACGAGGTCCCCCAGCGCGTCCGTCACCTCGAAGGTCTCCGCCAGCTCCCGTACGCGCGCAGCGCGCAGCGCCCCCGGCACGCCATACACGTCGGCGGTGAAATCCAGGAACCGCGCCCCGCTCATCCGCTCGTACAGCAACGGCTCGTCGGGGCAGTAGCCAAGGATCGATTTGGCGCGCAGGGGCTCGCGCCGCGCGTCGATGCCGTTCAGGAAGACCGCCCCCGCGTCAGGACGGAGCAGGCCGGCTATCATCTTTATCGTCGTCGTCTTCCCTGCCCCGTTGGGGCCCAGGAAACCGAACAGCTCTCCCTTTCCCACGGTGAGGCTGAGGCTCTTCACCGCCGGGACCTTTCCCTTGCCATAGGTCTTCGAAAGCGCGCGCAGCTCGATCATGCCGGGCCCTCCCAGCGCCGCAGCGTTTCCGCGGCATGGGCGGGGACCTGGAACACTTTATGGGGCGACGCCCCACCGAGCTTCAGCACGATGCTGTCCTTTGGGACCCCGAGTGCCTTCGCGATGACCTTCGCTATCTCGGCGTTCGCCCGGCCCTTCTCCGCGACCGCACGCACCGATACCAGCAGCTCGGCGCCGCGGACTCCCAGCACGGCGTCCTGCCGCGCCCCCGGTTTTGCCTTGACCCTGAGCGTGAGATGGTCCCCCTGGGAGGAGAAGAAGCTCGTATCGGGCATGGGAATGCGATACCACTCCGGTCCCGTGCCGTCAACAGGAGGCGGCGTCGCATTTCATCGCACCTCGACAAGTACCCTGTCGACAACGGTGCCGGAACGCAGCACGACCTCGTGCGAGCCGCGGGTCAGGGGAACATTCGCCGCACGATCCCCTGGCGCCGTCTCCCGGCCGTCGAGGAGGAGCGTTGCATGCGTCCCGCGGCGGACCGCGACGAGCACGGGAATCCCCGGCCCTCCCTGCCGCAGGGTCTCATCGAGGTAGAAGATCTGCCCGCTCACCGGAAAGAGGATGCGCGCAGTCTCCCCGGGGGCGAGAAAGCTTTCTTCCAGCAGGCTGTCGTGGCTCTCGGAATGCTCATGGAAGAGGCAGGGGCCCGGGACCTCGGTGGAAGCGCGGAAGTATTCCAGGCGCGTGGCGGGGCATTCCGCTGTAGCCGCCTTGCCCGTAAGTGTGCAGATGCGGGCAGCCACGACCCCTTCGGGGCGCGCGAAACCCCCGCCGCCCGCGGGGGCGAGCCCGCTGTCAGTGAGGCGTTTCAGGATGTCCACGACGATCTGGGTGGGAACCACGCTCCCCGTCTTGTTGATCACTGCCCTGCCGTCGAAGTTGCCTGCCCAGGCGCCCACGGTGTAGCGCGGCGTTGCCCCGACGCACCAGAGGTTGGTGAACTCGCTGGAGGTGCCCGTCTTGAACATCGCGGGAAAGGGAGTACGGAAGAAGGTATGCGTGCCGAAGCCTGTTGCCCGGGCCGAGGGGTCTGAAAGGATGGAGCAGATCATCCACGCGGGGAAGGGCTCGAAGACCCTGCGGGACCCCGGGCGTTGTCCTTCCAGCAGGAGGAGGTCCGGCAGCGTGCCTCCCCGGGGAAAAGTCGAGAAAGCGCGGGTGAGCTCCAGCAGCGACACCTCGGCGTTGCCGATGGCGATCCCCAGCCCGTACTTCGCCCGCGCATCCCCGGGAAGGGTGAAGCCGAGATCTCCCAGGGTGTCGAGGAAGCTGGCCAGGCCGACACGGGAGAGCGCATAGACGGCAGGCACGTTCAGGGAGCTGGCCAGCGCGGTGCGCAGCCGCACCACCCCGTGACTGCGGTTGTCGAAGTTCTGCGGCGAATAGGCTTCCTCGTCAGCGGCCCCGAAGACGATCGGCACATCAGGGAGCAGGGTTGCCGCGGTCCAGCCGCCCTGGATGGCGCTGGCATAGAGAAACGGTTTAAGCGTG
>JBEKVA010000390.1:0-4196 GCA_049514475.1 Spirochaetia bacterium | reverse complement strand
CCTACTGTGACAAGGGTCTCGGCGACCCGGAGGCGGCAAAGGTGTCCCTGGACGCCGGCTACCAGCTTGATCCTGCCAGCGACACGGCCAAGCTGATCGACGAACAGCGGAAGGCAATGTGAAGAAGCCCGTTCAGACCAAGGGCGCCCCGGCGCCCATCGGCCCCTACTCCCAGGGCGTCGTTGCCTCGGGGAGCTGTCTCTTCGTGGCAGGCCAGACCGCCAAGGATCCTGTGACCGGCGTGATCCCCGAAGGGGTGCGCGCCCAGGCCGAGAGGTGCCTGGAGAACGTGAAGGCCATCGTGGAGGCGGCGGGCGCTACCATGGCGGATGTCGTGAAGGTCAATGTGTACATGAAGGACCTTGCCAACTTCGCCATTCTGAACGAGGTGTACGCGAAGTATTTCTCTCCTCCCTTCCCTGCCCGCACTACGGTGGGAGCCGCGCTTCCCGGCGGGCCGCTGGAAGTGGAGATCGACGCAATAGTCTCGATTACGAAGTAACCCCGCCCAGGGCGCCACGTCACGCGCCACGACGCGCGCCGCCGGGACCCGGCCCCGTCTACAGCAGTCCCATGACCTCGCTCGGCTTGGCAATCAGGACCCGGGCTCCCGCTTCGGTGATCTCTTCCGCAGTCCGAAATCCCCACGTCACCCCCACGGGGAACATCTTTGCGGCCACCGCGGTCTCCATGTCAGTGTTGGTGTCACCAAGATACAGGAAGGCCGAGGGGGGAACATTCATCTGGCGTGCAATGGACATCGCAGACTCCGGATTGGGCTTGTTGGGTACGCCCGGCCTCTCGCCGAATGCAGCTTCAAACTTCCACTGGCTGAGGTAATGATTGACGACCCCGACAAGCGCATCGTGCGGCTTGTTGGAGAGAATGGCAAGGCGCACGCCTCGTGACTGAAGCTCGTCGAGCATCTCGGGAATGCCGTCGTAAAGGTGCGTCTTGTTGTTCTTGCGGAGGCCGTATTCTTCCCTCATCCCCGTCTCCGCGTCCTTCACCAGCGGCTCGTTCGCCAGCGCGCTCTTCGGGAGGCACCTGCGAACGAGGGTCGGGATGCCGTTTCCCACGAAGTAGCGATAGGCATCGACGGGATGAATGGGGAACCCAAGGGTGGTCAGCACGATGTTCATCGAATCCGCAAGATCATCAAGAGAGTTCAAGAGGGTTCCGTCGAGATCGAAGAGAATTGCTGTATGCGTCATGGTGTTCCCCCACTATAGATCGGCAGGCGAGAATTGACAACCGCGCGGCGAATCTGCACTATGCGCGGGGAGCGCTTTGCGCTCGCTGGGCGGGGATACAGGAAAAGCATTGGAGCGGTCACTATGAGTGAAGAAAAGTCCCTGTTGCAGAATGAAATCGGGCAGCAGCCGCAGGCTGTCGCGCAGACACTGCAGTCATGCGCATCAGAGGTGGAGGCGCTGGGCCGCGATATCCGCTCACGCCAGCCCGACTTCATCATGATCGCGGCGCGCGGCAGCTCGGATAATGCCGGCATCTACGCAAAGTACCTGTTCCAGGCCTTCAACGGTATTCCGGTCACCATGACGACCCCTTCACTGTATACGTTTTATCATCGCCCGCCCCGGCTGAAGAATGTCCTGGTCCTGGGCATATCGCAGTCCGGGCAGTCGGAAGACATCGTGGAGGTCCTGACGGACGCCCGCAGGCAGGGCGCCATGACGGCAGCCATAACCGCTGAGAGCGCCTCCCCGCTGGCCGCGCAGTCCGATCATACCCTGATGCTCAAGACAGGCGCAGAAAAGGCCGTGGCGGCGACCAAGACCTTCACCGCTTCTCTTGCCGTGCTTGCTTCCCTTTCGGCTGCCATCGAGCAGAGCAGGGAGCGCAAAGCCCAGGCACAGGAGCTGCCCGGGCTGCTGGAACGCACCCTGGCGCTCGTCAGCGGGCCCGCCGCTGCCCGGGCGGAGCGCTACCGCTACATGCAGCGGTGCGTCGTCATCAGCAGGGGCTTCTGCTATAGCGCGGCAATGGAGGTAGCGCTGAAGCTGAAAGAGCTGACCTACGTCACCGCGGAGTCGTATTCCTCGGCGGACTTTCTCCACGGCCCCATGGCGATGCTCGAGCCAGGCTTCCCTGTCATCCTTATCGCCCCGTCAGGGACCCTTCTCCCCCACATGTGCGAGTTCGCAGACCAGCTGCGGGAACGGAAGTCCGAGATCATTGCGATCAGCGACGCGGATGAGATACTCTCCAGAGGCATCACGCGGTTTCCCCTGGCGCAGGGGGCGCAGGAATGGCTTTCTCCGGTGCTCGCCGTGATTCCAGGGCAGCTCCTGGGGCTTCACCTATCCATCGCCAAGGGACTGGACCCGGATTCTCCCCGCGGCCTGAACAAGGTGACGGTTACGCGATAAGAGGAGCGGCCCAGCGGCGAGCCCCTGTGTCAGGACTTGATGCTTTTTCGGACGTGGAAGAAGAGAATTCCGCCCTGGGTTTCGATCGAAAGCTCCCACAGCGCAGGGTCGAAGACGGACAGGATCTCCCGCACGAGGCTCGCTTCGATGGGCCTCTCGCTGAGGATTTCCTCGGGCGGCGGCTGGATGAAGACGGTGCCGTAGACGCTCCCGTCCTTCTTCAGCACACGGTGGATCTCCGTGGCCGCCTTGTGGGGGTTGGGGAAGACATTAAAGGCCATCAGGCCGAGGCACAGGTCGATGCAATTGTCGGGAAGGGGGATCCTTTCCGCATCGATATTCCAGAGGGCGGCGT
The DNA here is from genome assembly GCA_049514475.1 of Spirochaetia bacterium. Classification (GTDB taxonomy): domain Bacteria; phylum Spirochaetota; class Spirochaetia; order SZUA-6; family Fen-1364; genus Fen-1364. The sequence goes on along the minus strand of JBEKVA010000390.1, from coordinate 1,451 downwards.
TGAGATTGTCTCCCAGGAGGATCTTTGCATGGCCGAGCATCTCCAGGGAGATGTCCATGCCGAGGTAAATCGAGGTCTGGGGGATGAAAGAGCCCACGGGAAAGGCGGTCCCGCAGCCAATGTCGAGGATCACCTTGCCGCCGGCGTGCGCCATGAAGGCCTCCAGGCGCGCCGTGTAGGTGCTCCAGGGGCAGGAGAGGCTTTCCACCAGCCTGACGATGGCATTATCGTAGGAGCCGGCAACGGCATCGAAGGTTTTCTGGACGATCTGCTGGGCGTCGGAGAGCGGGAGAGAAGTAAGGAAATCGACCATGCCGTTCTTCAGCGGGTACACCCTTCCGCACTTGGAGCAGGTGAAAGAATCGCCGTTTCGGGCAAGATTCTCCCTGCAGCTCGGACAGAAGGGCGAGAACAATTGCATGGGAGCATTGTAGGGCACTGGGAGGGGACATGTCAAACCATTTCATTAACATATCGCCATTTATCGAAGTCTGGCGAGCGACTGCAGGTTGCGGCAGACCAGGCCGCCTGGCGGATTCACGTGTGAGCGGCAATTGAAGGGCACGCCAAAGATCGACTTCGCTGCCCTGCTGAACGGAAAGCAGGCAGAGGCAGTTTCGGCTACAGAGGGGCCTCTTCTCATCATTGCGGGAGCCGGTTCGGGTAAAACACGGGTCATTACCTACCGAATTGCGCACCTGATCCAGAAGGGGGTTCCACAATCGGACATCCTGGCGGTCACATTCACCAACAAGGCCGCGCGGGAGATGTCTCACAGGGTCAAGGAGCTGATCCCCCGGAAGCTCACCAGGCTCACCATTTCGACGTTTCACGCCTTCGGGGCCCAAGTCCTGCGGGAGCGCTACGCCCTGATGGGCTACCGGCAGAACTTCAGCATCTACGACTCACAGGACCAGGCGACACTTCTCAGGGAGACGGCACGCGAGGTGGGTCTTAAAGGCCCAATGGTGGACCTGCAGGCTGCGGCCCAGTTCATTTCCTCCATGAAGACGGGGCGGGCCAAGTGGAGCGGGGAAACCGCCCACCTGAAGCCGCTTTTCAAGGAGTACCAGAAGAACCTGAAGCTGTACAACGCGGTAGACTTCGACGACCTGCTCATGCTGCCTCTCCAGCTTTTGAAGGACGACGAGAAGGTCAGGGGGGAATACCACGAGCGCTTCCGCTACCTCCTGGTGGACGAGTTCCAGGACACCTCCACTGCACAGTATGACTTGATGAAGCTCCTGGTCGGTCCCGATGAGAATGTCTGCGTGGTGGGCGACGATGACCAGTCGATCTATTCCTGGCGCGGGGCCAACTACGAGAACATCCTGCGTTTCGAGAAGGACTTTCCGCGGGTGCGGGAAATCAAGCTCGAGCAGAATTACCGCTCCACGAGGACCATCCTCAAGGCGGCAAACGCGCTGATCTCCCGCAACACCAACAGGAAG
>JBEKVA010000389.1:0-4228 GCA_049514475.1 Spirochaetia bacterium | reverse complement strand
AAGAACGGCCCCGGGCGTTCGAAGAAGAATCTTGAGGTCCAGCCACGGCGACCACGAGCTGGCATACGCAAGATCGAGGCGAACCATGTCATTGAACTTCACCCGGCTTCTTCCCTCGACCTGCCACAGTCCGGTGATCCCCGGTTTAACCGCCAGCAACCGCCGCCGGTGCCAGATCTCGTAACACCTGAACTCGTACGGGATCGGCGGTCGCGGCCCGACGAGCGACATCTCCCCTGTCAGAACGTTGAGAAACTGAGGCAGTTCATCCAGGCTTGTCCTGCGCAGGAATCTCCCCAGGCGCGTGACTCTTGGATCGTTAGTCAGTTTGTACACAATGTGCTGGCTTCCCGTTGGCTTTTCGGAGCCGTGTTTTCTCGAGATTAGCAGTTTCACGTACTCCTCGTGAATTGCATGGTCACCAGAAGAGCGCATGGACCGGAACTTGAGGAACGTGAATTTTCTGCCGCACTGGCCGATTCGTGTCTGCCGAAATAGGACCGGGCCCTTGGAGGTCAGCTTGATGAGCATCGCGATTACGGCCAGCACCGGGGACAGGAGGATGAGCGCGGAGAGGCTTCCGATGACATCCATGGCCCTCTTCAGCAGGCGTGCACTTTTATTCGGGTCCGGATCGGTCAGAAGGTCCGGATATAACGCGGGATCCGCCGAGCCGCCGGAGCCGTTGTTCTCCCAATCTTCCGGAAACACGTGGAAGGAGAGTCGGATTTTGTGGATTTGCTCGATGCTCAGGGTTTGGCCGAGGGCATTCAGAATCTTGCTCGAGAGGGCGTTCGCAACGGACTGTCCTTCAGCCGGACCGATCGCCGTGAAAACGACCCCGATGACCGATCCGGCTTCGTACCATCCCTTGACGTCCGTTTCCCGGGTGGAATGGTACAGCGCCTCGAGGACCTTCTCGAAGGTCTGCTCCTTACTGCCGCCCTTCAACAGGCTGGCGGACTCGAGGAGCATCAGCACGAAGCGTTGGTTCGAACGCTCGGTTCTCTTTCGTTCCAACGCGAGCATCCGCAGAAAAGGCTCTTGGGCAAGGAACCACCCATCTGATAGAGCGAGGTCTCTTGCATTGGATCGGGAGCGCGCGCTGGGGCGCATTGTGCTCGACATGACCTTACGCACCTTTCGTTTGACTCAGTTTGACGATCCGCTTCGCCCGAGACCAGGAGCCACAATCAGCCGTTCGCCCCTTCCGCCGCCAAGACGACCGCCTCCGGCTTTGGCTGGCGCGACTGCGCCACCAGGTTCCCGGCGCGGAGCAGCGAGTCGAAGGTGCCCGCGTCGGTCCACCAGCCCTCCAGGAGCGAAAACGTCATCGTCCCCTCACGGATGTAAGCGTTGTTGACGTCGGTGATCTCCAGCTCTCCACGGTGGGAGGGAACTAGCGTGCGGATCTTGTCGAACACCGCGCCGTCGTAGAGGTAGATGCCTGTAACGGCATAGTTCGATTTAGGATGCTCGGGCTTCTCCTCGATGCCTTTGATCTGGTCTCCTTCCAGATCGGCCACGCCAAAACGATGGGCGTCTTGCACCTTCTTGAGTAGAATGCGAGCGCCGCCGGTTTGGCGCTGGAACTCCTCCACTGCGTACCGGATTGTCCCCTCGATGAGGTTGTCACCAAGGACTACGCAGATCCTGTCGCCGTCGGCAAGGTGTTCTGCCAGCGCGAGCGCGTCGGCGATTCCGCCTTCGCCTTCTTGATACGCGTAGTTCAGGTGCGCCAGCCCAAACTGCTTGCCGTTGCCCAGGAGGCGCAAGAAATCCCCAGCGTTGCGACCCCCTGTGACGATCATGATGTCCCGGATGCCGGCATCCACCAGCGTCTGGATCGGGTAGTAGATCATGGGCTTGTCGTAGATCGGCAGCAGGTGCTTGTTAGCAATCTTGGTCAGCGGGTAAAGCCGACTGCCTGCGCCTCCTGCCAGAACGACACCCTTCATGCTCCCTCACCTTTCATGGTCAGATGCCCTGTGAGTCGGAGCCACGCTCCGGCTAAGAGGCCGACCAGCACCCCGGCGACATTCGCCGCCACGTCTCCGGAATCGAACGAGCGTCCCGCGAACAGCCTCTGGCCAAACTCGAGGGCGAGGCCAAGAGAGACGATGCCCACTGCCTGCAGCGCCGTCGCAAGCCGCCTCTCATGCAGAGCGGGAAGCAACATGAGCACGGAGTAGGCCATGAAGTGCCACAACTTGTCACTGACATTGAGGGCGTCCATGGCACGCTTGGCCGCCGAGCCAGATGGCACGAGCGATCCTGCCACCATGCAGCCGAGCATTAGCAGCCAGGTGATCCGAAGCAGGCGACGCCGACGGGCCAGGCTCGCACTCATGCCGGCCATCTGTTCTGGCCCTATCACGGCTTTGTGAGCAACCGGCCCAACCGACGGATCTCGCGGTCCAATGCATCTGTCCTGCGGCGCAGGCTCAGGACCTCGCTGGCAAGCCTTGCCTCCCGGCCGTTCGAACCGGCTTCCGGAAACCTGGCGCCGTTGCCCGCAACTGGCCTGAGTGGTCCTGCGGCGGGAGAGGTCTCGATGAACTCAGGCTGCAACTGCTCCGCATTGTGCGCTATCCAGCGCACGGTGGTGCGCACGAAATCTGAAAGACTACGGGCTTCCTGGGCGTCGCACACGCTCTGCAGAGCTTGATACTCGCTTTCGGAAAGCCTAAAGCTGATCAGCCGACTCATCGGGTCGCGAACAGACATTGACCATCTCCTCTGTAGGGGGGCGATTGGTACCGCTAAGTGCCTCAGGGTACCAGCGCTTCGGTCGTGGCATGACAGTGTTGGCGCCGATCAACGGATTCTTGAGACCGACCGTACTTGCCTGATCTACCCCAAGGACGCCAAAGATCTTGAGAGCCTCACTCAAATCTGTCCACTAATGTTGTGAGTGAACAGGAAGGAACGGATCGGATCCTTCTCGGCGCTGTCTGGCCGCCTGCGAAGCCGGAACTTGACCCCTTGGGGTCCTGCCCGATGATCGTCACCGCAGGGCTTGACAACAGCAGACACGTCCAGCCTGAGGAATTACATAAGCAGGGTCTTCGCACGCTACCGCCCCTTCAGTCCCACCCTCCGGGCTATCCCTCGCGGCGACCGTTTACGAATGTGACTGATTGACAGCACGTACGATGCCAACGCGAAGCAGGTACTTGGCACGTCGCAACACCCTGCATCAGCAGCGCAATTGAGATCGCAGCAATTGACGCCCATTGCGCTGCTTGTCCGCCAGCGCGCCCCAACCTATCTCGTTATGAACAAAGCGGATACTCTGCTTTGCTCTAGGGGAAGGCATATGTATCAGTGCTTTCGGCCATCCGTTGCTGATCTTGCAGACGGATGAATTGGAGTGGGGCGATGAAGTCGCTCGCCGATAGGTCCACACCGCTTGCTCTCGCTGTTCATCGTGCGTTTGCCCGAATCCGTGTACAGTTGTCAACGACTTGGAAAGAGAAGCCCTAGGGCAAACGCCGACGGAATTCGGTGGGTTGTAGACTGCGCCGACCGTTCAAGTGGATACCGAGCCGGACAGACGGAAACAGTGAATCAGGGGAGTTGCCAACAACCGCAGGCAGTGTTACGGATACGTGTAGAGTATCGAAGGTCCGTACCGAAGTTTGGTAAGAAAGCCCGGAGTTTTTCCGGCCCTGTGATTGAATCCGGCCGAGTGGCCGGTCGGCTGGGACAGGCGATGAGGCACCTGGCAGCACGAGTCGGCTCCTGGCCGTGCCTGGCTTGCCTACCATAAGTGGCTTCAGAACTGCTAAATTCGTATGACAACTGTCGACTGACCGAGGAGAGGAAGATGCATGAGCCGGACAAGGGCAGCGCCGGGGAACCGGAGTCTATCGCTTCAACTAGGCTGTGGTTCGCGTTGCGGGTGAAGTCCAACTTCGAGCGGGCCACGACTGCGATCCTCAGCGGCAAAGGGTATGAGACCTACTTGCCGTTGTACCGCCAGCAGCGGAGGTGGTCGGATCGGACGAATGTCACGGAACTCCCTCTGTTTCCGGGCTACGTGTTCGCCCATTTCGACGTCGATCGCAGGCTGCCGGTTCTTACGACGCCCGGCGTGGTCCACATCGTCCCCCCACGTCTGGCCCAATTCGGGGTGGAGGAGGGTTAACTGAACTCTGTCGGCATGGTTGTCAACTCCGGTTGGCCGTTGGGGCGGTACCCTTTTCTTGGGGTTGGGCAACACTTG
>JBEKVA010000388.1:0-4241 GCA_049514475.1 Spirochaetia bacterium | reverse complement strand
CTCTCGGCGCAGTGGCCGGGCCTCCCGCTCCACACAGGTGCAGGAGCCCCGACACCCCGGGTAAGATTTCCGGGTGAGGCATCCAGAGACCTACGGTAAGATTTTAGGATGAGGCATTACGCGGAGGCCGAACCTCTTCCGCACGACGGCCGCGACGATCGAATCCGGCAGGAGCCGGATGAGCAATGCGGTGACCCTGCCGCCCCTGCCCACGGGATAGAAAAACCGGCGCGAGGGACGCACGAGGATCGAAAGCACGGTGCTTGCCACGAGTCCCGGCTCAGGTGCTTCCGCGAGAAACCTGTCGCGCGCCTCTTTCACCCTCTGCACCGTCGCACCGTACGGCGAGCCTTCGGGAGAAACGATCTCCAGCGGGATGCTCGTGTGTATGTCGAAGGGCGCCACCACGACCACCCTGATCCCCCACGGGGCGGTCTCCGCGCGCAGTCCGCGGGAGATCGCGATCAGCGCTGCCTTGCTGGCCGCGTACACCGACAGGAAAGGCACGGGGGAGACACCGGCGAATGAGGCGACATTGATGATGGTCCCCGAACGGCGGGCGCGCATGGCCGGGAGCAGGAGCTGTGTCAGGCGCAGGCTGCCGAAGAGGTTCGTCTCGAAGAGAGAGCGCATGCGTTCCAGCGGCACCTCTTCCAGCGCGCCGATCTGGCTGGCGCCGGCGTTGTTGACCAGCACATCGGCGGCGCCCCCTACGGCGGCACCCGCTTCCGCCGCGAACGCCTCAATGCTGCGCGCATCGCGGAGATCGAGAGGGAGATAGCGCACGCCCTCAATGCGCTGATCGGGAGAGATGGCGGCAGGATCGCGCGAGGTGCCGATCACATGAAAGCCGGCCCGCACCAGCCCGCGGGCAATCGCGCCCCCGATGCCGCCAGATGCGCCGGTGACGATCGCCGTTGTCACCTGTTCTGCCGTGAAGGCTTCGAGGAGAGATCGAGCTTCATGCGGTCACGCATGCAGCGGAATGCATTCACCGTTTTCTCCACGTCTTCTTCTGTATGTGCCGCGGTGGGAATCATGCGGAAGAGAATAACACCCCGGGGCACCACGGGGAAGGAGACCCCCGAGACGAAGATGCCGTAGTCCTCCCGCAGCATGCTGATCATTTCCATGGCGGTCTTCTCATCCCCCGAGATCACGTAGACCGGCGTGATGGGACTCTCGGTGCCGCCGATGTCGTATCCCAGCTCCGTGAGGCCGGACTGAAGGAGGCGCGTAATGTGCCACATCCGCTCCCGAAGCCGCGGAGTGTTTTCCACGATGGAAAGCGCCGCTTCCACCGTCTTCACGTAGACCAGGGGCAGCGCCTTGGCAAACACGTTGCTTCGCGCGTTGTAGCGGACCCACTCCACCACGTCCTTGTCCCCGGCCGTCACACCGCCGATGGCGGCAAAAGCCTTCGCGAATGTGCCGAAGTACAGGTCGATGCGGTCTTGCACTCCCAGGTACTCCCCGGTGCCCCGGCCGTGCTCCCCCATGATCCCGAACCCGTGGGCGTCATCGACGAACAGCCGCGCGCCGTACTTTTCCTTCAGGCCGCAGATCTCGGCAAGCCGCGCCGTGTTTCCCTTCATGCCGAATACGCCCTCGGTGACCACGAGGATCCCGCCCTTGCGGTCCCTGCCGGCGGAGACCAGGTGCCTTTCCAGGTCCTCCATGTCGTTGTGCTTGAAGGGGTGAAAGCGCCTGCCGGCGGAGGCGAGCACCACGGCATCGATCATGGAAGCGTGCGACAGCGAATCGATGAGCACGATGTCATCCCGGCCCACAAGGGCCGAGATGGTCCCCAGCACGCCGAGGTAGCCGTAGTTGAAGACGATCGCTGCCTGCTTGCCGCTGAATGCGGCGAACCTCCGCTCCAGCTCGATGTGCTCTTCCGAGTTGCCGGTGAGCATCCGTGAGCCCATGGGCGCGCTGGGGCCGTGGCGGGCCAGCGCCTCGGCGGCCGCGGCCTGGAGCTCCGGCATGCCGGCAATCCCCAAGTAGTTGTTGATGGCCCACACGATGACATCCTTGCCCCTGAACCTCATCCGCGGCCCGGGCGCGCCATCCAGCACGGGCTGCGTGAAGTAGGTGTCCCCGCGCGCGCGGAAGCCGCCGAAGTAGCCTTCGTCGGTGCGGCACTTGTCGAAGATGTCATTCATATGCCAGCGCCCCCCGCACGAGGTCCCGCTCGTGCACCGGCCCGTCCCCGCTCAGCTCCCCCATGGTGAAAGAGACGTCGGGACGAAGCGCCCCGACCTGCCTCTCGGCGCGCAGGCGGCGGCTGCCGCCGCCGGTGATGTTCAGCGCCACGGTTTCCCGCGGCCGTATCCTCCCCCTGCGCGCCGCCTGGATGAGGGAGGCAACCGCCACCTCGGCGGCCGGGTCGATGTCGATGCCTTCGCACTGCTCGAAGAGCAGGCCGGCGCTCTCCGCCTCGGTGTTGCTCACGCGGTACATGAAACCGATGCCGTCCAGCAGGGCATCGTAGAGCCCGCCCCTGATGGAGTATGGCGGCGTCCTGTTTGCCAGCACCTGCGCGCGGATGCTCCGCGCCTTCTCGCGGCCGCCGGGAACCTGGCCCAGTGTGCGGGAACCCGCCTCCCACGCATCGGTCATGGGCGTGAAGGGCGCGTTCTGCCCGAGGTGGAGGCGCATCTTCCTGTCTCCGAATCTTCCATCCTCGAGGAGACGAAGGTTCATCTCCCAGACGGCGATGGCACCGGTGCCGCTTCCCACTGCCTGGAAATAGTGATCGGGGATCCTGCGCGCCTGCTCCACCGCGACCAGGAGGGCCGTGCCCATGCCGTCGCGTCGCGCCACGTTGCGCGCGCCCCCCTCGGGGTAATAGCCGTCGGTCTCCGCAATGCCGTTTCCCAGGGCGATGGCATCCGCGTAATCCGCGCCGCCCTCCAGCACCGCCAGGCGCACCGAGGGCCGCAGGGCAGTGGTGCTCCACAGCATCGGGAGGCTGTGCTCGGGGATGACAATGAGGGCAGGCACGTCGTAGCGGCTGCAGGCGTTATGGAACGCGCGGGCCGTGTTGCCGGCCGATGAGACGACCAGCTCGGCCTCCCAGCCTTCCACCACCCTGCCGCACACCGCCTGGGCTTCCAACTCCTTGAACGAGCAGGTCTCCATCAGAGCGCCCCGTTCGGGCCACCACCCGTTGAATATGATGAAGAGATTTTCCAGGCCCAGGAGCGGCCCCAGGCTCGCGCTGTGAAACGCAACCGGCCCGGCGGCGCCGGAGAGACGGCGGCGGATGGGCAGCCACTTCCAGAAACGGAACGCGCCCCCGTGCTCGGGGTGCGCAACCAGGCGCTTCTCGCGGTACACGGCGCGCAGGAGCGCCGGTGCATGCGGCTCGGGGCAGGTGAGAAGAAACTGCCCCGGGGAATCCTCGAAGGTCCCCCCGCAGACGGGACAGCTGAGAAGATAGTGGGAAGCCGTGGGCTGCTTTTTCCCCGCTGCTTTCATGCTGGGGGAAAGATACTGATTTCGCGCCTCTACGGCTTCAAGGGCTCGGTCTTTCGCAGGGGATACAGGAAGCGCTTGATCTTCATGGACGGGGTCTTCTCGAAGGGCTCTTCCTGCAGCTCGATGCGGTGCACCTGGCTGAAGCTTGCCACCTTGGAGTTCGCCTCCTCCTTGATGCGCTCAAGCAAGGCGTTCAGGGACTGCTCCGCCCTGGCAACGCCGTCGTGCAGGGCCGTCATGAATGCCGCCACCGCGTCGGGCTTCAGCTGCACGAGGGCCGCAACCGCGGACCCGTCTCCATAGACCAGGGAGTCATCGACGTAGGGAGACTGGTTGATGACCGCCTCGATCTCCTCGGGATAGATGTTTTCCCCCGAGGCGCCGAGGATCATGTTCTTCAGCCGGCCGCGGATGAACAGGCGTCCCTCGCGGTCCATGGCGCCCAGGTCTCCGGTGCGGAACCAGCCGTCGGGAGTGAACGCCTCGCGCGTGCGCTCCTCGTCGCGGTAGTAGCCGCGCATCACGTTGGGGCCCTTCACCTGGACCTCGCCCTCCCCGCTGTCGGGACGCGGGTCGGCAATGCGCATCTGCACGCCTGGCATGGCGAGTCCCGCCGCGCGAAGCCGGGTGGTGAACGGGGGTGGGCCCGGCAACACCGGCGCCCGGTACGGGTTACAGGAGCCAAAAGCGGGGGGGGAGCCCGCCCCGCGGTGGGATATGAAGAAGTCAGGTGGCTAGTGCCCCCCCCCCCCCGCCCA
>JBEKVA010000387.1:0-4241 GCA_049514475.1 Spirochaetia bacterium | reverse complement strand
ACCCCGCCGCCCTTGCCGATCATACGCACCTCATGCCCGGCGCGCTGGGCGCCCGCCTGGATGGCCTTTCCGACATTCCCTTTTCCGATGATACCAATTTTCTGTTTCATGACCCTAAGGTACTGACAATCACCTGCAATCGAACAGGCCGCCGTCGGACGGCCAATTTCCCCCTGCGGCGGGCGCGGTCATCTCGGCGCCCGGCCAGGGGTAGCAATAAAGGGGCCGCTCCGCTACTTTTGAACCATCTCGCAGTCAGGGGAGGGTGTATGGCACGGAGTGCAAAGGACAGCACGGCAGCAGACCCCGTCGCGCTTGGCGAACCGCGCACGGCGGCCCCGCGCGGGACCGGCTGGCTGTTCGCGGGTCTCTTTCTTCTCTACATGTTCGACTACATCGATCGCGAGGTCGTCTCATCGCTCATCCCGTTCCTGAAGGCCTCCGTGAGCGCCGGCGGGCTGGGCCTCTCCGACACTCAGGCGGGTTCCCTCGCCTCCGCCGTATACTGGTCCATCGTGGCCTTCACCTTCCCCGTCTCCATCCTCGTCGACCGGTGGAGCAGGAAGCGGAGCGTCGGCATCATGGTCATGCTCTGGAGCATTGCCACGGGGCTTGCTGCCTTCATCAAGTCATTTCCCCAGCTCTTCCTCACCCGGCTGGGTGTCGGCGTCGGGGAGGCCGGCTACGCACCCGGCGGCACGGCGATGCTTTCCGCCATGTATCCCATCGAAAAACGCTCCCGCATGATGGGCCTGTGGAACGCATCGATCCCGCTGGGCTCGGCAATCGGGGTAGGCCTCGGCGGGCTGATCGCCACGCAGTGGGGCTGGAAGCACGCCTTCGGCCTTGTCGCCATCCCGGGATTCATCATCGGCGTGCTGTTCTTCTTCCTTGCCCGCGACTACCGCACGGTGAAGCTCGAACGGCCCGCCACCGAAACGCGTGTGGCGCGGCGCATGAGGGTGCGGGAAATCGTGAGGGATTTTCTGCACACCCCCTCGCTCCTTCTGACCTATGTCGCCTTTGCCGGCAACACCTTCCTCACCAGCGCCTACCTGATCTGGCTTCCGTCCTACTTCGTGCGCACGCAGGGAATGCCGGCGGGCCGGGCGGGGCTCAAGGCTTCCTCCATCATGCTCCTTGCCATCATCGGCGCGCCCCTGGGCGGGTTCCTCGTGGACGCGTGGAGAAAGAAGCACGCGCCGGCGCGGCCTCTTTTTGCCGGGCTCTCCTCGATCCTCGCCGCGGGAATCTGGCTCCTCGCCTTCGGGGTGTTCTCCGGCACGGGGCAGTACATCGTGATGATGCTTGCCGCCACCTGCACGCTCCTGTACCTCTCCGGCGCCTCGGCGGTCACGCAGGACGTCGTGCACCCCGGCCTGTGGGCCATCTCCTACGCCATTTGCGTGATCGTGCAGAACCTGCTGGGAAGCTCCACGGGCCCGATCATCGTGGGGGCCATCTCCGACAAATACGGGCTCCCCGTCGCGATGCTCATCGTCCCGCTGGCATCGGTTATTGCCGGGATGCTGTTCCTTCTGGCGGCGAACTTCTACCGGCGGGACCTGGAAAAGGTCGATAAGGTCGTCGTGGAGATGGAGCGATAAGGACGCCGACCCGCGCGCCCGTTCCTGTTCGCGGGCCAGGGAGGCCAAGATGAAATCACTGGTTGTCTATGATTCGCTGAAGGGGAACACGCGGCAGATTGCCGAATCGATCGGCCGCGGGATTGGCGGCGATGTGCTGCTGCTTGCCGCGGCGGACTTTCCCTCCACGAAAGCGGCCGCCTTCGACCTTCTCGTCGTGGGCTCCCCGACCATGGGGGGAAAGCCGACGAAAGCCATCCTGGATGCGCTGGGCAGGCTCCCGGCAGCGTCCCTGAAAGGCGCCCGCACCGCGGCCTTCGACACGCGGCTGGGCATGAAGTTCGTAAAGCTCTTCGGCTACGCGGCGGAGAAGATCGCCGCCGCGCTTGAGAGGAAGGGCGGGAGGGTGGTCGCCACCCCCGAGGGATTCATCGTGAAAGGCCGCGAGGGCCCGCTGGCCGAGGGAGAAGTGCAGCGGGCCGCGGAGTGGGGGAAAAGCCTCTCCGCCCGGTAAGCGGTCCGGAAGGCCGCGCCCGCCGACCTTTGCCTTTTTGCCGCGTGGAGGATAGAATCTCCGCGTGGAGGCCTTCATGAGGAGAATCCGATTCCTCTTTTTCATCCCCATCCTCGCACTTGCTTCCTGCGCAAGCTACAGCCTGATCCCCATGCCGGAGGAAGGCGTCACCATAAAGCACACCCGGGGAGAGCAGAGCCTGCTCGCCGCCAAGGAGAACATGGCGGTGGCGGTTTCGGCGCAGGTCTACAACGACCTGATCTACTTCAAGGTGATCGTGAAGAACTTCACCGACAAGAGCATCTACGTCGATGACAGCAGGGTCGAGCTGAACGAGGATGCCGGAGGCACGGGCTTTTCCAATCCCGTGAAGATCTACGGGGCCGACGAGTATTACCAGAGGCGCAAGGAGCAGATCGTGGCCGGGCAGGTCATGATGGTCATGGGAGCGGCGATCTCCGCCATGGACGCGGGCCGCCGGACGACCTACGTGACCGAGACCTACCCCGTCTATCACCGGGGCCGCCGGGGCTCCTACTACCGCGGTTTCGGAAGCTATACCTACCGGACCTACACCTACGATTACGGCCGCGCCGCGCTGGAGACCGAGATCGCCTTCTCCAACGTGGCAAGTTACGTGAACGGCACGAATGCCGAGCTGCAGTACCTGCAGGACACCCTTTTCTATCCCACCGACATCGACGCCAACTCCGAGTACTTCGGCATCATCGTGGCTGAGCTTGGGGAGCAGATCGACGCGCAAATGAGGCTGAATCTCCAGTTCGCGGGAACTCCCTTCACGTTCGTCTTCCAGAAAAGCAAGTTCGAATATGGAGAGTAAAACATGAGCGGTCAGGCAAAATCGGTCTTTATGCGCACGCGGAGCTGGATGATTCTCCTCGCGCTGCTGGGCATCACGCTGGCGGCCCTTTCCAGCTGCGCCCCGGGGCCGAACGAGCTCCTGGGCTCCGCCGGCGCCACGGGCGTCGTGGCGGGGTTCTGGCGCGGGTTGTGGAACGGCCTCATCTCGCCGGTGACATTCATCATTTCGCTGTTCAACCGCGGCGTGCAGTTCTACGACGTGCACAACAACGGCGGCTGGTACAATTTCGGATTTATCCTGGGCATCATGGTGATATTCGGCGGCGGCGCCGGCGGGGCGCGCAGCCGCAGACGCCGGGACTAGCGTCCGCAGCCGCGCATGCCGGTGCAATTCCAGCACAGCCGCGGCGCGCTCTTCGATTCCGTCGCCGCGCACTACGATCGCTACCGCCCCCTCTACCCCGATGAAACGATCAACGCCGTCGTTTCCCTCTCCGCGTTGGGCCCCGCCTCCCGGCTCCTGGAGGTGGGCTGCGGGACCGGCCAGGCCACGGTGCAGTTTGCCGCGCGGGGCTACTCGATAGACTGCGTGGACCCCGGCAGGAACCTCGTGGCCTGCGCCACGCGCAATTGCAGCAGGTACCCGCGCATCCGCTTCACCGTGGACACCTTCGAGAACGCCGCCCTGCGGCCGCGCAGGTACGACCTTCTCTTCTCCGCGCACGCCTTCCACTGGGTGAGCCCGAAGGTGAGGCTGAAGAAGGCGGCCCGTCTTCTCACCCGCGGCGGCTGCCTTGCCCTTCTGTACAACTACCCCGGGCGGCCCGAGGAGAAGCCCCTGCAGAAGCTGGGGCTGCAGCTGAAGAAGGAAAGCCGCGGCCGGCTGGGCTCCTGGGACTACATGAATGACATCGCGCTGTGGAGCGCGGAGATTGCCTCCTGCGGGCTGTTCAAGGACCTCACCGTGTGCCGCCACCGGTGGTTCAAGCGCTACACCGCGGAGGAGTATGTCGGCCTCTTTCGTACCTACACCGACTTTCTCTCCCTTCCACAGGAGCTTCAGGACAGGCTCGCGCGGCGCATCCACACCGCGGTGACGCGTAACGGCGGCTGGGTCACGCGGCCCTACGACTGCCTGCTCATCCATGCACGCGCCCGCCGCGGCGAGTGACCGCGGGCGGGGCGCCGGCGCCGCGCGCCGAGATCTCGCGGTAGGCGGGGCCTCAGCCGCCCGCGGGCCGGCAGCTCCCTCAGCCCGGAGCCCGCACTCGTCCCACGGTCAACGAGCCCAGCACCGAGCCCCCGACGATCAGCACCAT
>JBEKVA010000386.1:0-4243 GCA_049514475.1 Spirochaetia bacterium | reverse complement strand
AAACTGCATTGGGAGATCTCCTTGATACTGAAGGAGGCATAGAAAAAAGACTTGACTGGGCGCAGCGCTTTCAGATATGCCAACACGCTAGCGCTGTCTTCTAATTCCTTACTGGGTAAACACATCATTTTCCAAAGTGTCGAAGATGGGTCATACCTGAGGTCGGAATTTGGCGCGATGGCCTTCCGTGAGGCTCTTCTGAGTTTACCGGCAGAGTAGCAAGCTCTGTGATGTGAACTGCAGCGGGATCGGGACTTGCAGCTTTGGACCGCTGCAAGTCCCGATTGTGATAGGTGGGACAGACCTTCCCCACGGTCGGGACGTCGGGTCATGTAGTTGTCAGTACCAAATTGGACCGGGGCTGCAAAGCGCGCGGTATGCGACGAGAAACAGCTCTGTAAATCGGCATTGTAAGCGACCCCAGTCCGTCATTTTTAGCGACCCCACCCCCGTCACGTAAACGACCCCAGGGTCGGCAGTCTTGGCGACCCCCCCTCGGCAGGAATAACGATCCCCGTGCCATGATAGCGCACAGCTATCGGCACAGGGAGGGGAGCATGCCAAGGAGGGTTCTCATGGTGGAATTGCAGGAAATCGTTCGACGGCTTCGACTCGGCCACTCGGTGAAAGCCATTCACCGGGAAACCGGCCGCCACAAGACCGTCATCCGGGCCGTTCGAGATCTGGCAGGGAGGGAAGGCTGGTTGAGCCTGACCTGCGAACTGCCCAGCGAAGGAGAGATAGCGCGGCTGTACGAGGAGAGTCTCAGCGACAGCCACGGCGCGCCTCACCCTCTGGAGCCCTACGAAGGGCAGCTCAAGGATTGGCTGCAGGCCAAGTACAGCTTCCAGGTCATTCATAAGCTTTTGGATGCGCAGGGAGTGAGGGTGAGCGAATCCACGGTGCGACGATGGATCCACCGCCGCTTTCCCCAGCTTCCCTCCCCGGTGATCCTGCGCGCGACGATCGCGGGACAGGTCATGGAGGTGGACTTCGGTTACCTGGGCATCTACTGGGACCGCCTGGGGGGCAAGCAGCGCAAGGTGTGGTTCTTCTCGGGTCGGCTGCGTCACTCCCGACGGGTCTATCGCCAGATCGCTTTCGATCAAAGCCAGAGCACCTTCTTCCGCTGTCACATCAACGCCTTCGAGTTCTTTGGCGGGGTTGCAGAGAAGGTAGTGGCCGATAATCTGAAAGCCGCAATCGTACGAGCTTCCTTCGAAAATCCCCTGGTCAACCGCGCCTACCGAAGCCTGGCCGAACACTACGGGTTTCTTATCTCCGCCTGCCCGCCGGCAAGCCCTGAGTTGAAGGGAGGGGTGGAGAACGACGTGAAATACGTCAAGCGAAACTTCCTGCCCCTGTTCACTGAGCAGCAGAAGCAGCGAGGCCAGGCGCCGGGGCTCGTCGATGACTTGGCCGAAGAGCTTGCACGGTGGAACGCCGAGGTCTGCGACACGCACATCGTGCAGAAGGTAGGCCGAAGCCCGCTGGAGATCTTCGAGCAGGAGGAACTGGCCGCCCTCAGACCTCTTCCCTGCTCGCGGTGGGATCCGGTGATCTACAAGGAAGCCTCGGTGGGCCCGGATTGGCGGGTGCAATTCCAGAAGGCCTTCTACTCGGTGCCCTGCGGGCTGATCGGCGAGCGTGTTCTGGTGATGGGAAACTCCACCACGGTGCGTATCTATCATCGTGGCGAGGAGCTCACGATGCATCTTCGGGCCACACGAGACTGGCAGTACGTGTGGAAAGCCGAGCATGCCCCTCCACAAATGGAGCAGTACCTGGCCATGTCCACCCAGGGCCTTCTGACGTGGGCTTCCCGGCTTGGCCCGGCCGTTGCTGAGGTGATGGGTACGATATTCGCTGACAAAGCCGTCGATGGGCTTCGACCCGCGCGCGCCTTGATACGCCTGGGTGAACGCTACGGCAAGGATCGGCTGGAGGCAGCCTGCCGACGAAGCATGCGCTACGGCCTTGGCGGCTACCAGAGCGTGAAGAACATCCTGGTGGGCAACCTCGATCGGCTTCCCGAAGAGCAACCTGGCGAAGCCCCACAGGGTCAGACGCTGTTCCGTTTCCAACGTGACCTGGGATACTTCGACGCCGCCGATGAGGAGGCAAGTTATGGATGAGCTACTCACCTTGAAGCCCAAGCTTACGCGGTTGAAGCTCTCTGGGGTCAGCGAGACGCTGGAGACCCGCATTTCTCAGGCCATGAGGGAGAAGTGGAGCTTCAGCCAATTCCTGGAGATGCTGCTCTCCGATGAGGTGGAACGGCGCGATTTCAAGCAGCTGGGGCGTCGTCTCACCCGCAGCGGCTTGGAGCCTGACAAGACCCTGGAGACATTCGATTTCCGTTTCAATCCGCGCATCCATGAACCAACTATGCGCGAGCTTGCCACCTGCCAATTCGTTGCCAAGCACGAGAACGTGTTCTTCGTCGGTCCCTCAGGAGTGGGAAAGAGCCACCTGGGCCAAGCCCTCGGACACGAAGCTTGCCGCAGGGGCTACGAGGTGCTCTCCCGTCGAACCGGCCTTCTTTTGGGCTGGGTGCAGGCGGGTCGCGGAGATGGCAGCCGCGAGCGTCGGCTGAAGCAGATCGGTTCGGTGGAGCTGTTGGTCCTGGATGATTTCGGGCTGACCCCGCTGAGTGAGGAGCAGCAGGCCGACCTCTACGAGATCATCTGCGATCGCTACGAACGGGCATCCACGATCATTACCTCCAACCGTGACTTCGCCGAATGGCCTACGGTCTTCAGCAATCCCCTCATGGGTTCCGCGGCCATGGACCGACTGGTGCATCGCGGGGTGAAGTTGGTCATCGAGGGCAAGAGTTATCGCGTGGATAATTTCGTTAAACGTTCCAAACGCACCTCTGCGCCCCCGGCGGAGACCAGGTAATGCGCCGGCCAGGAAAACCAGCTCTTCCCATCCACCGACGACGAAATCAGTGCAATACGAGTCCGCGAGGCTCAATCCGGGCAAAAGCTCTTCGCTGGCAGCCCTACAACGCATCTTCGGAACGTAGGTGGTATCCGCATACCCCTCTATAAAAAGGAGTTGACGAGTATAGCCTAATTCGAGAAAATCAAAATCCTGCCGAAGGGGGGTCGCTAAAACTGCCGACCCTGGGGTCATTATCCTTGCCGATTCAGATCAAGCACGTGGAGGAAAACGTCCCGCCCAAGCTAGACATTCATCTGGTGGTCGATAACTATGCCACACACAAGCATCCGAAGGTAAAACGCTGGCTGGCGGTTCAGGATCGTTGGCACGTGCATTACACGCCAACCTATGCTTCCTGGCTTAACCAAGTTGAAATCTGGTTCAACCTCATCACCCAACGAGCCATACGGCGCGGCACATTCAAAAGCGTCAAAGAACTGGTATCGAAGATTGAAGAGTACATTCGCAACTACAACCGTCACACCAAACCTTTTCTATGGACGGCTACGGCGGACTCAATTCTTGAGAAGATCAGACGACTTTCTCAAGCTATCTCTGAGACGCAACACTAGACACTTCCGATAGCTTCATTGCGAACTTTCCCTCTTAATCGATGCTAACCCAACCACGTTTGGAATTGACAACACCTTTCGAACGCCCTAACCCATCTAGCATAAAGCTCAGCTGCCCCGCTGCACCAGGCCCGCTCCTCACGGTATTCAAAATTACTTTCACCGATCTAGGCGGCCTTTTAAGGCGAGAACTGCAACGATTTGTTATAGCTCCTCTCTTTTCACTCGAAGATCTCATGTCTTGCAGAGCCAGATATTTAGCCTTTGCGATCAGACCTTCACTTTCTTGCTACACTTCCACCTATGTCCACCCTTCTACAGAAAGGGCATCATGCAGTTCGTCAGGATGATGTCTGCAACGAAATTCGATCTTGCTTGATTCTGCATGGGCTTGACTGTAGGGCATTCCCGTCGACATTTGATTTCGTTCATGTAGTTCATGCAAGAGCACATAGCCCCGCTCCTGTTCAATTATGGCGTCATCGATCCAAACTTCATTCGCCGGTACAAATTCGTAGACCTTATCATGTCCACCTTCCGTAAAATCAATATCAAATGTGCTTCTGACCAATCTCCCATTCACAATCCAAACAGTGATTCCGCTTTCTAACGTTTTCCATATCTCTTCATGCATTTCAACTCCATTTGGCAGCGTTTTTCCAAGACTTGTAACCTTGCGTACATCTCCCGCACGCCGACGCTCTGTTCTTTCATGCTTGTCT
>JBEKVA010000385.1:0-4247 GCA_049514475.1 Spirochaetia bacterium | reverse complement strand
AGGCACTTTGCGCAGCAAAGTGCCGAGCCCGGCAGGCGTTCCCGCAGGAAACGCCGGGAGGGCGAGCACCTCACTACTTTATCTTGAACTCGCGCTCCAGCTCTCTCTTCTGGTCTCTCTTGCGAATATCGTCACGCTTGTCAAAGAGCTTTTTCCCCTTGGCTATGCCAAGCTCGCACTTGACCATGCCACGCTTAAGATAGAACTTAAGAGGAACCAGAGTCAAGCCTTTCTCGTCCACGATTCGCTTCAGCCTCTTGATTTCCTTGCGGTGCACGAGCAGCTTCCGTCTGCGGAGCGGGTCGTGATTCACGCGATTGCCGAAAACGTAGGGGGTGATGTGAAAGTCGATGAGCCACAGCTCGTCATTCTCGACCAGCGCGTACGAATCGGCGAATGAGAACCTGCCGTCCTTGATGGATTTCACCTCGGTGCCGACAAGGACAAGACCGCATTCGAACGACTCGTCGATCGTATAGTTGAAGCGTGCTTTCTTATTGACGGAAAGGAGCTTTATGCCTCCTTCGGTTTTGGCCATGGGACGCTCGTCGTTCCCTTATCGACGTGCCAGGGCAACCCTGAATCCGAGATAGGGAGTGCACCACTCAGCGGGCTGGTATCCACGCGTATAGACCTTGTCGACCCCCGGCTGGTTGGCCCAGGAGCCTCCCCGTACCACGCGGTCAGGCGAGTCAGGCAGGGCGCTCTCCAGGGCGTCATTCTGACGGGGACTGAGTGAGCTGAACATCTCCACTGACAGGGAGAAAGGATCGGAGCACCATTCCCAGACATTGCCGAGCATGTCCCTCAGGCCGTAGCCGTTGGGCTCAGATGCGCCTGCGTCAGAGGGACCCGTGATGCCTTTTTTGAAGAGCACCGACGCGCCCGGTGACCCTCCAAGAGGGTAGGCCATTCCCCGAAGGCCACCGCGCGCAGCCCATTCCCACTGGGACTCGGAGGGAAGTTGTGCATGGTAACCTGGCAGAGCTCCGCCTGCCCTGCGGTCAAGCCACTGCGTGAAGGCAACCGCGGCGTGCCAGGATACGTTGGTAACAGGCCGCTGCCCCTGACCCTGCGGAAAGCGGCCGTTCAGCCACGACGACAGGTAACCCTCGTTGACCAGACCTTTCTGCACCAGCGCAGGCTTGTTCTCCGCCGCCCACTCTGGTGTTTCACTAAGGAATGTTTGGTACTGTGCGTTGGTCACCTCGGTTGTCGCCAGGTAGAATTGATCAATTGCAACGGGATGAGGCAGCAGGACATTCACTGAGCGGCCGAATGAATCCAGGTTATCGTCCCGCCCCATTACTAAAGTTCCCTGGGGTATGACACGAAAAGCTGTTCCCAGGAGCGAAACGCTGCCGCCGCCACCCGATGGGGGAGAGAGGGCAGGGGGCTTGTAGTACGTTGACAGGGTGTCCCTGTACCCAGCCAGGTACTGCTGGATCCATTGGCTGCTTGCAAGCTTATTTCCGTTTGAACGGGAAAGGACAAGAAGAAGCCATGACGGTAAATTGTCATACTTCTGTTTAACGTGTACAAATTTTTGAACAAGGCCGACAAACGATCCCGGGGTAAGCATTGTTCCTCTCGCTGCTACCCTTGCGGCACCAAGGAGTACCTCTTTTAGCTGGCTTTCGTTTGCAACAAAGTACATGCAGTTGTTTATAAAATCATACAATTGCTGCTGGGATTGAGTCCCATAAGCGGCAAGTGCGGCTTCTGACACAATCTGGGCAATCTCCGGATTGCGCTGGAAATCGGCTAGAGCGCTTCTGGTGAGGCCTGCCACGTCTGCAACCGCTATGCTGCGACGGACCGTTCTCTTCTCAGGAACGATCAGGGTGGCAAAGACACGTCCGCGGATGACTTCCTGGAATGTAACAGGAGTGTAATAAGGCTTGCTTATCTCTACCGAGCGTGTGCCATGCCTGAGAAAGATGGTGCAGGGGGTGCTTCCCGCATAAACACCGTCAACGCTGACCGCGGCATGCTCCGGGAATGTCACGATCGTTCTATAAGAACCGCGGTTGTGCAGGCCAGGGAAAAAGAGCAGGAAGAACACGAGGAGAACAAGGATCACCGCGTATATCACAGTGAGGTAGAGGCCGGGGCGCATTCCGAGGAACGATTTCAGCTTTACCGTGACCTCTGTGACATTCGCCGTGTTCTGCTGCCTGTCGTTTTTTGGCATGCGTCGAGTATAGGGAGGGCCGTCTCGCTTGTCAATGTTTGGCGATGCATGCTATCCTTTCCGAGGAGAGGGTATGAGCCAGAGCGCGACTTCATCGTGGAAATCATGGGAAATTTCGATCCAAAAGCACACCGAGAGGTTTCTCGCGTGGCGGAAGAAGCGTCGGCTGGCCAGAAAGGAGAGGCAGCGGAAGCGGAACCCCGTCGTGGACTGGATCGACGCCATCCTCTCAGCCGTGGTCATCGTGCTTCTCATAAACCAGTATCTCCTCCAGGCATACCAGATACCGTCCCCTTCAATGGAACCCAGCCTCCTGGTCAGTGACAGGATTTTCGTCAACAAGATCGTGTACGGCCCGGAGCTCATTCCGGGCATGCTGAAAATGCCCGGCTTTCGCCATCCTGTCCGGGGGGATGTCATCATCTTCGAAAGTCCCGAATACATATCCAGCGGTCCGCTCATCGACGTCCTGCAGCGGGTCATCTACATGGTGACCCTTTCCCTGGTGGATATCGACAAGGACGAGAATGGCCAGCCGAAGCACCACTTTCTCATCAAGCGCGCAATCGGCATGCCCGGCGATCGGGTCCGCATGAACGAAGGAAACGTGGAGGTCCTGACCCCAGGCGCCTCAGGGTGGATGACGGAGGTCGAGCTGAAGAAGGCGCTCGGCTTCACCTATACGAATGTCAGGACATTCAAGCCCGAGGACTACCCCACGTTCAAGAATGCCGGCATTGGCAAGGCCCTCATGGATGAAGGTCTTCCCGCCACGGCCGAACAGAAGGCCGCAATAGACCAGTACTACCAGACAACCACCGATGCGAGCGGGAGGGTGGGCTTCGCCCTGCGCGCCCTGGATGACGACATTTTCGTCACGCAGTGGGAAGATGCCGTTTCGTGGGAAATCGAGCCTGACAATTACTCCAAGGCTGCCGAGTGGAGAATGCTCAGCGAAGGGTACTGGGTGCCCCAGGACAGGCTTTTCCCCATGGGGGACAACAGGGACAACTCGCATGACGCGCGCTACTTTGGCCCCGTCAGGCTGGACAAGGTCCTGGGCAAGGGGCTGTTCAGGTACTGGCCGATCGCTCGTTTCGGGCTCATCAGGTAGGGCCAATGATAGGTTCAGTGGAGCGCTACTCGTCCTCCGCTGGCAAAAAAAGGGCGAACGTCTTCATCGGGCGCCTCCTGCGGATCGTGCTCATAGCGCTTGTTCTCTACCTGGTGGTTTCCCGGTTCGCGGCGTCCACCTACAGCGTGGAGTCTGTCTCTATGGAGCCGGTCATTTCCCCGGCGGATCGCGTGATCGTCAGCGAGCTCGCATTCGGCGCGCGTGTGCCATTCACCCATGCGCGGCTGCCGGGCCTCCAGCTCCCCATGCGCGGTGACCTGGTCGTGGTCCAGCCGCCCCTGCTGGGAGGGCCGACGATTGCCGCGCGATTGTTCGAGCCCCTCGCGAACTTTTTCACCCTTCAGAAGGTCACCCTGCACAGGGACCTGTACGGAATGCGGGTGAACCTGTGCATGGTGAAAAGAGTCATCGGGCTGCCGGGGGACACCATTCGCCTGAAGAGCTACGTCGCATCGATCAAACCCAGGGGAGCTTCGGACTTTGTCCCGGAGCAGCAGCTGATCCGTCAGCACTATATGCCCATCACCGCCTCCCCGGCCAAGGGGTGGTCGGATGCGCTCCCGCTGTCGGGCAACGGCGAAGACCTCGTGCTCGGCAGCGACGAATACTTCGTGCTTGGGGACAACCGTCCGAGCTCAAGTGACAGCCGCTCCTGGGGACCCATCGGCATCGAACGCTTCATAGGCAAGGTGGTCTATCGATACTGGCCGCCGCAGTCCTTTGGAAAGCTCTGACCCGGGCATTTCCCTCTACGTTCACGTCCCCTTCTGCGCCGACAAATGCCTGTATTGCGACTTCTATTCAGTGCCTCGTCACTCGGTCCCCGGTGAGCTGCAGACAGCCGTTGTACGGGAGACCATTCGGCAGGCGCGCATGTTCCTCGGACTCCTTCCCCACGGCGAGCAGCCCAGGACAATC